>NZ_JBHWHV010000045.1:0-87215 GCF_042732375.1 Streptomyces sp. NPDC059785 | reverse complement strand
GATCCGAGTCGGGGGAACCGGCCTTCGCCGTGGTGCGGGGCCTCGCTCAGTCGTGCCTGACCAGCTCGTCGGCCACCCACCGCGCGACGCCGGCCGGGTAGGGCGACGGCAGTCCGAGGACGATGTGCCCGAAGCCCGCGCCGACCGCCTCGCCGATCGCGTCCCTCGTGTCCCCGGGCCGGTCGTAGGAGACGGGCAGGTGGATCGAGCGGACGATCGAGGCGGGGTCGCGGCCGATCTCGGTGCAGTAGCGGTCGAGCAGGGCGCTGCGCGCGATCACGTCCTCGATGTCGCCGCCGGGGATGTTCCACAGGTCGGCGTGGGCGGCGGCCACGCGCAGCGTCGCGGCGGAGCGGCCGCCGATCAGGATCGGCGGGTGGGGGCGCTGGACGGGCTTGGGGCTGCCGAACGCCCCGGTGAGGTGGTGGTGGGTGCCGTGGAAGTCGAAGGGTTCGGTCTCGGTCCACAGGCGCCGGATCACCGCGCACGCCTCGGCGAGGCTCGCGACGGCGTCCGCGGTGGCGTGGAAGGGCAGCCCGTGGGCCTCGTACTCGCGGCGGGCCGGCGGGTGGTCCGGGCGGGAGCCGACGCCGATGCCGAAGTCGAGCCGGCCGCCGGAGACGATGTCGACGGTCGTGGCGATCTTGGCGAGCAGCGCGGGCGGCCGGAACCGGTTGCTGGTCACCATGACGCCCAGGCGCAGCCGCCGGGTCTGCGCGGCGAGGGCCGAGAGCAGCGTCCAGCCCTCGTACGCCGGTCCGGCCGGGTCGCCGCCGATCGGCATGAGGTGGTCGAAGAGCCAGGCGTGCTCGATCTCGGGTATCGCGTCCGCCTCCTGCCAGACGCGCAGGACGTCCTCGTACTCGACCTGCATGGGCGCGGTCATGATCCCGAAGCGGGGTTGAGGAGCGTGTGGCATGCGGTGGCCGGTCCCTTCCGTCAGCGGCGCCGCAGCGCCGGGTCGAGCAGGGCGGGCGGGGTGTCGATCTTCTCGTCCGGCGCCAGGTCGGTGCCGGGGGCGACGATCGCGTCGATCGCGTCGAGCACGTCCGCGGAGAGCACGGTGTCGGCGGCGGCGAGCTGCGCGTGCAGGTGGTCGGCCGTGCGCGGGCCGATGAGCGCGCTGGTCACGGCCGGGTGCGCGGTCACGAAGCCGAGCGCGAGCTGGATCATGGTCAGGCCCGCCGCGTCGGCGACCCCGGCCAGCTTCTCCACGGCGTCGAGCCGGGCCCGGTTGGCGGGGACGGTCAGGTCGAAGCGGTGCGGCAGGACCGCCGAGCGGTTGGTGGTGATCTCCCGGCCCGCGCGGACCGCCCCGGAGAGCCAGCCGGAGGCCAGCGGGGACCAGGCGAGGACGCCGAGCCCGTACTCCTCGGTGACGGGCAGGACGTGGGTCTCGATGCCGCGCTGGAGGATCGAGTAGCTGGGCTGCTCGGTGACGTAGCGGCCGAGGCGGTGTTCGCGGGCGGCCCACTGGGCCTGCACGATGCGGTAGGCGGGGAAGGTCGAGGAGCCGAAGTAACGGATCTTGCCCGCGCGCTGGAGGTCCGTCAGCGCGGCGAGGGTCTCCTCGTCACTGGTGCGCGGGTCCCAGCGGTGGATCTGGTAGAGGTCGACGTGGTCGACGCCGAGGCGGCGCAGGCTGTTCTCCAGCGCGGTGACCAGCCAGCGGCGCGAGCTGCCCCGGTGGTTGCGCTCGTCGCTCATCGGTTCGTTCGCCTTGGTGGCCAGCACGAGGTCGTCGCGGCGGCCCGCTATGGCCTTGCCGACCATCTCCTCCGACTCGCCCCGGCCGTACATGTCGGCGGTGTCGATGACGTTGACACCCGCTTCGAGGGCGGTGTCGACGAGGGCGGTGGCCTCGTCCTGGGTGGTGCGCCCGATGGCGCCGAAGTTCATCGCGCCGAGCGCGAGGGTGCTGACCTGGACGCCGGTGCGGCCGAGGGTGCGGTACTGCATGACGGTGTTCCTCCGCTGGAGAATGAGGGGTAAAAGGGCAGGGGTGACATGGCCGCCGGGCCCGGGGTCTGCCATCATGAGAAAAACGGAACGTTGTTCCGCTGCCTCTTCGACAATACGGAGCCGTGTTCCGTTTTGCAAGCGGTGGCGGTGCGCACGGTGCAGAAGTGCAGAAGGAGGAGGAGCGGCGCGGTGGTGAGCGACAGCGGCGAGGGCGCGGGTCGGACGGCCAGGCCCAGGCGGGCGGACGTCAGGCGGAACGAGGAGAGCCTGCTCAACGCGGCCGCCGCGGTCTTCGTGGCCTCCGGCGTGGAGGCGCCGGTGCGCGACATCGCGGCCGAGGCGGGCGTCGGGATGGGCACGATCTACCGCCACTTCCCGACCCGGGCGGACCTGATCGTCGCCGTCTACCGGCACCAGGTGGAGGCCTGCGCCGAGGCGGGCCCCGCCCTGCTCGCGAGCAGCGAGTCCCCCTACGCGGCGCTGGGAGAATGGATCGACCGGTTCGTCGACTTCCTGGTCACCAAGCACGGGCTGGCCGGGGTGCTCCAGTCCGACAAGGCCGGCTTCGACACGCTGCACGCCTACTTCATCGACCGCCTGGTGCCCGTGTGCGCCGAGCTGCTCGACGCCGCGGCCGCGTCCGGCGAGATCACGCCAGGGCCGACCGCCCTGGAGCTGATGCGCGGCGTCGGCAACCTCTGCATCGGCGCGGAGAACGACCCCGGCTACGACGCACGCCGGCTGGTCGAGCTGCTGATCGCCGGCCTGCGCAGCGCCTAGGGGGTGCTGCGAAAGTCCCGCCTGCCGCGCGGCCCGCCCTTCGGGCGAACGACGGGACTTTCGCAACACGCCCTAGAAGTCCTACGCCGGCGGCAGGCACTCCTCGGACGGCGGCTTGCCCTCCGGCCAGGCGATCTTGACGAAGCGGGAGCTGCCGTCCGGGGTCAGCTCCACGATCGGCACCGCCTTGTCGTACGGATTGCCGTGCACGTCCAGACAGATCCAGCCGCTCGCGCCGTTCACCCGGAGCTGGCGGCCCTTGACCTGCGGCCACTGGAGGCCGACGTCCGCGAGGGCCGGGATCCGCTTCCCGGCCGGGGTGGCCGAGCGCACGCCGTGCACCGCGAGGCGCATGGCATCGTACGCGATGATCAGCTGGCCGTCGTCGAGGGCGATCGGGCCGATGGGGCCGACGGGCTCCGTCCTGCCGCGGCGCAGCATGCCGTCCAGGTCCTCCGCGTCCTCGGCGCTGCCGCCGGTCTTCGCTAAGTCCTCGGCCCAGGCGTCCGGGTGGGCGAGCGCGGTGTAGCGCACGGACAGGTTGTGCTGGAGGGCGCTGCGTTCCAGATGCCGGTCGCCGGTGAGGTACGAGCCCTCGTCGCCGGTGAGCAGGGTGAACTTCCGGTCCTGGCAGCCGCGGTCGCCGAGCGCGTTGATGAACTGCCGCAACTGGGTGTGGCGGCCCGCGAAGAAGACCGTGTCCGTGCCCCGCGCCGTGTCGCACAGCACGTGCGTGATCTGCGCGAACGTGTTGGCGGTCGTGCCCTCCTTGCTGCGGTCGGCGGGCGGCGTGAAGGGCTGCGGCTCGTACGGCGAGCCCTTCAGCAGCGCGGCGAAGGACTTCTGGAGCGTGCGCGTGTACGGGTCGCCCGACTTGTCGTAGACCAGGAACGCCTTGGACGCCGCGACCTTGGCGAAGGAGGCGAGGGCGCGGGCCTCGTCGGTGTTGGTGGGGGAGACCCGGGCGAGCCCGGGGAAGGGGTCGCCTTCGGGGCCGTTGGCGAGGTCGTCGGCGGTGATGGAGGTGCCGGTCACCGGGATGCCGCGGCGGGTCAGCTCCTTCACGGCCCGTTTGTTGTTGTCGGTGCTCAGGCCGACGCCGGTCACCGCGCGCAGCCGGTCCGGGGACGTCGTCATCCGCTCCAGCTGGTCCACGGTGTGCTCCCAGTGCGCGCCGGTCGCGCCGGGGTTGGCGAGCACGAGCCGGATCTTCGGCAGCTGGTCGTTGGACTCGTGGTTGGCCCGGTACTGCGCGAGATAGGCGCCCTGGAGCTCGTGCAGCACGTCGCCCAGGTTGTCGTTGTCGGTCGCGGTGAAGGGTTCGAGCAGCGCGACCGTCACGTACTCGCCGGGCTTGAGGCGGTGGTTCTCCCGGTTGATCGCCCGCACGGTGTCGGTGAGCCGGGCCCGCCCGAAGGCGTACGCCGTGTCCGAGACGCCGACGCACTCGGTGCTGCCCTCGGGCTGGACGACGCCGGGGGCGCAGGACCGGTCGTCGTGGGTCAGCGTCCGGCCGCCCCACACCCCGAGGCCGACGAGCACGGCCGCCAGCGCCAGCGCGAGGTACCGGCGGAAGCGGATCTCCCAGACGTCCTCGCGCAGCCACACCCAGATGTTCGCCATCACTCGTCCCCGTCGTCGTCCGAGGTGCCCGGTATGCGCAGGGGGCGGCCGGCGAGGGCGTCCGCCGGCCAGTCCCGGGAGGCCCGCCACAGCAGGGCGTTGCCCGCGGGCCGGGCGTTCGACAACTGCTCCAGCTCGAACCGCAGCCGGTCGGTCACCTTCGGGTCCGGCAGCACCAGCGGGTCGGTGAGCTGCCAGACGGCGTGCAGCAGCCGGCGCGTGCGCAGGTGGAGCGCGGTGTCGACGCCCTCGGGCGGCTCGTGCGCGGCGTCGGTGTGGCCCAGGGCGATGTTGGCGCGGTGGTCGTGGCCGTCGAAGTCGCGGCCGTCGGGGTCGTGCGCGTGGAAGTACGGCGCCGAGGCGATGAAGACCAGCGCGGCCAGCCAGTCGCGCATGTCGGCGGTGTGGAAGGTGTCGCGCAGGTGGGCGACGGCCCGCTCGGTGTCGCCGAGGGCCAGCTCGTGGTGGAGCCGGTAGCGGGCGCGGCCGGCCGCGCCGTCGTCGTCCGGGCCGCCGTCGGGGACCGGTGCCGTGTAGTGCTCGATGAGGGTGCGATGGGTGGCCCGCCACTCCTCGTGGTCCGGATCGTGGTGGTGCAGCCGGAGCAGCAGCAGCGTCCGCAGGAAGGGATCACCGATGAACTGTCCGGGGCCGGCGGGCCGGCCCTCCCCGGCGAGCCGTTCCTCGATCCCCAGCACCCCGGAGTTGCCGAAGTCGTCCGGCAGCCGCCGCTCGGCCAGGGCGCGGGCCGAGGCGCGGTCGTGGGCGGCGGCGAGCACGGTCAGTTCGTCCAGCCGGCCGCCGGGCACCAGCCGGCCGATCAGCTCCTGGTAGGCGGGCCGGCCGTCGTGGTCCTCGGACATTACGAGATCCGCGGTGAGCAGCCCGCCCAGCGAGGCGGCCGCGGGCAGGTTCTGCCGGGCGGACTCGGCGAGCAGGGTGATCCCGAGCGGGCTGCCGCAGGTCAGCCGGTGGGTGGCGTGCGACAGGTGCGGCGGCACCTCGACGCCCTGGCAGGCGGCGCCCACCAGGTGCAGGGTGTCGTCCGGGGTCAGCGGCGGCAGCGGGACGAGCAGCGCGTGCGAGGACGGGGCGGTGTCCGGGGCCCAGTCGCTGGCGCGGGCCACGTCGGGCAGCTCCCGGCGGACGGCGTTGCGCAGCACGGGGTGGGTGTCGCCGCGCAGCGCCGCGAAGAACGCGGTGCTGTCGGCTAGACCGTCGGCGCGGTCGCGCAGCACCGCCTCCATCAGCCCGCGGCCGGGCGGCGCCTGCACGTTGTCGATCAGTACGAGGGGACGGCCGATCCGCTTCGAGCGGGCCAGCGGACCCGCGTACGCGTCGCCGAGATCGGCCAGCAGGGCCCGTACGAGATGGCGCTCGGCGTGGGCGCGGGAGTCGCCGCCCGCCCGGAAGTGCCCGCCCAGCAGGATCAGGCCGAGCTTGGCGCTGCCGCCCGCGTTCGGATAGTCGCGGTACCAGGCAGCGCCCTTGCGCAGCCGCAGGTGGGTGGGCGACATGCCCTCGGAGAACGCCTCCAGGGTCGCCTCGATGATCGGCTCGACCACCGGTCCGGTACCGGACATCGAGGCGATCAGCTTGGAGACGACCTTGCTGACCCAGCGCCCGGCGAACCCCGACAGCCAGGACCCCGAGTCGTTCAGCAGCAGGATCCGCTCGGCCTCCTGCCGGATGCGCGGCAGGTCGCGGGTGTTCCAGCCGCCCGCCGCCACCGCGATCAGGCCGGAGGCCAGCCGCGGGAAGCTGATCCGGCCCGCGCCCGTGACCGGCGCCGCGAGTTGTTCGGCGACGGTGGTGAGCGCCTGGGTGACCGGCGACCACGCCTCGGCCGGGCGCTCCGGCGGCGGTACGGCGAACTGCCGGTCCTCGCCGTCGACCAGCGCGACCGGGGTGTGCCCCTGGTACGCCTGGCGCAGCTCGTCCAGGACCGCGCTCTTGCCGAGCCCGCGGGCGCCCGCGAGCACCACGAACGGCAGCTCACCGGTGTACTCGGGCGGCGAGGCGCGGTGCTGGTACGGGCGCAGGCCGACCAGCCGCGGAGCGAGTCCGGGCGGATCCGTGCCGAAGAGCGCTCCCCGCCCGTGCAGCCCTCTGCCCACCGCATCTCCCCCTGTGTCAACAGCAGTGTAAAAAGGGGGAGTTGGTTCGGACTAGGGCAAGTGGTGTCCGTTGGGTTACAAAACGCTCGGGGTGATCGACCGAGGGTGATCACCGGGGGTGCCGCTGCGGCAGCCGTACGGGCCGGCTCCCGCTGCCGCCGACCGGATCAGCTGCCGCTGCCGCCCTCGCCGCTGTTGCCGCTCTCGCCGCGCTCGCGCCGGCGCAGTTCCTCCTCGCGGCGGCGCAGGTCGGCCTCCCAGTCCTTGAGCAGCGCCTCGTCCTTCTTGTTCTCGGCCTTCAGGGAGTTCAGGAACTCGGGGTTGTCGTCGGGGGCGACGTACTGGGTGCGGTGGCTGCGGTGCCACTCGGAGGGCGTGGAACCACCGGCGGGACCCCGACGCGCCTTGCCCGCGGCGAGCCAGGCGACCGGACCGATCAGCACCTCGCCGAAGAGCAGGACGATGATGATCCACACCACCTTGGGCAGGTGGCGGACCTCGTCCTCGGGTGTGTTCAGGCAGTCGATGAAAGCGTAGATCCACAACGCCAGGACCAGCAGAAACGGCAGATACCTGAGCATGGCCGAACGATCCCCCACAAAGCGATGGCGGGGCGATGAGGGCCCCGGTGACGGGCACAGGGTAGCCGGTACCGGATACTTGGTCGCATGGCTTACGACGATCTTCGGTCCCTGCTCCGGGCGCTGGAACGCGAGGGCGACCTCAAGCGCATCAAGGCCGAGGTGGACCCGTACCTGGAGGTCGGGGAGATCGTCGACCGGGTGCAGAAGTCCGGCGGTCCGGCCCTGCTCTTCGAGAACGTCAAGGGCTCCGCGATGCCGCTGGCGATGAACGTCTTCGGAACCGACCGCCGCCTGCTGAAGGCGCTCGGCCTGAAGTCGTACGGGGACATCTCCGACAAGATCGGCGGTCTGCTGCGGCCCGAGCTGCCGCACGGGTTCGTCGGGGTGCGGGAGGCGTTCGGCAAGCTCGGCGCGATGGCGCACGTACCGCCGAAGAAGGTGAAGCCGGGGGACGCTCCCGTCCAGGAGGTGGTCCTGACCGGCGACGACGTCGACCTCGACCGGCTCCCCGCGCTCTTCACCTGGCCCAAGGACGGCGGCTCCTTCTTCAACCTGGGCCTGACCCACACCAAGGACCCGGAGACGGGCATCCGCAACCTGGGCCTCTACCGCCTCCAGCGCCACGACCGCAACACCATCGGGATGCACTGGCAGATCCACAAGGACAGCCGGAACCACTACCAGGTCGCCGCCCGCCGGGGCGAGCGCCTCCCGGTCGCCATCGCCTTCGGCTGCCCGCCGGCCGTGACGTACGCCTCCACGGCCCCGCTCCCCGGCGACATCGACGAGTACCTCTTCGCGGGCTTCCTCCAGGGCAAGCGGATCGAGATGGTCGACTGCAAGACGGTCCCGCTCCAGGTCCCGGCGAACGCCGAGGTCGTACTGGAAGGCTGGCTGGAGCCGGGCGAGATGCTCCCGGAGGGCCCCTTCGGCGACCACACGGGCTTCTACACCCCGCAGGAACCGTTCCCGGCCCTGAAGATCGACTGCGTGACGATGCGGAGGCGCCCGCTGCTCCAGTCGATCGTGGTGGGCCGCCCGCCGACGGAGGACGGCCCGCTGGGCCGCGCGACGGAGCGTTTCTTCCTCCCGCTCCTGAAGATCATCGTCCCGGACATCGTGGACTACCACCTGCCGGAGGCGGGCGGCTTCCACAACTGCGCGATCGTCTCGATCGACAAGAAGTACCCCAAGCACGCCCAGAAGGTGATGCACGCGGTCTGGGGCGCCCACATGATGTCGCTCACCAAGCTGATCGTGGTCGTGGACGCGGACTGCGATGTCCACGATCTGCACGAGGTGGCCTGGCGGGCGCTCGGCAACACGGACTACGCCCGCGACCTGTCGGTGGTCGAAGGCCCGGTCGACCACCTGGACCACGCCTCCTACCAGCAGTTCTGGGGCGGCAAGGCGGGCATCGACGCGACGAAGAAGTGGCCTGAGGAGGGCTACACGCGGGACGGGGGCTGGCCGGACATGGTGGAGTCCGACCCGGAGACGGCGGCGAAGGTCGACCGCCGCTGGAAGGAGTACGGGCTGTGACGTCCGTGAAGTACGCGAGGGAGTCCGGGCAGTGAGGCCGTCGAAGAGCGTGAGGGAGACCGGCCGGTGACTTCAGCATCCGCGGCGCTTCCGCAGCCGGGCCGCACCAAGGCGTTTCTGCGGCTGGTCATGATCGAGCACTCGGTGTTCGCGCTGCCCTTCGCCTACATCGCCGCGCTGACGGCGATGTTCAAGTGGGACGGCAATATCCACTGGGGCCGCCTGCTCCTCGTCACCGTCTGCATGGTGGGCCTGCGGACCTTCGCCATGGCGGTGAACCGGATCATCGACCGCGAGATCGACGCGAGGAACCCGCGTACGGCGCACCGCGAGCTGGTGACCGGCGCGATGTCGGTGAAGCACGCCTGGACCGGGGCCCTGATCGCTGTGGTGATCTTCCTGGGCTCGGCGGCGCTCCTGAACCCGCTCTGCCTGGCCCTCGCGCCGGTCGCGGTGATCCCGATGGTGGTCTACCCCTACGGGAAGCGGTTCACGAACTTCCCGCAGGCCATCCTGGGTCTGGCCCAGGCGATCGGCCCGATCGGCGGCTGGCTGGCGATCTCCGGCGAGTGGTCCTGGGACGCGGTGATCCTGGGCCTCGCGGTCGGCATCTGGATCGGCGGCTTCGACCTGATCTACGCCTGCCAGGACGTGGAGACGGACCGAGCGGTGGGAGTCATGTCCGTCCCGGCACGCTTCGGCATCCCGGCCGCGATCTGGGGAGCGCGCGTCTGCCACACCATCACCACGGCCCTGTTCGTCTGGTTCGCCCTCTCCACGGACGCGGGCGCGTTCTTCTGGCTGGGCCTGCTGATCGTCGCGGGCGCGTTCCTGTACGAGCACACGATCGTCCGCCCGCACGACCTGACCCGCCTGAACCGGGCCTTCTTCCAGGTCAACGGCTTCATCGGGATCGCGTTGTTCGTGTGCGCGCTGCTGGATCTTGTGGTGCGGGGGCTTACGGTCTAGCGGCCGGCGCTAACCGTCTAATCGGCGCTTCCGGTGTTGCCGGGGGCGCCGATTGAGTGCGTCCCCTTCGCGGGCAGGGTCGCGACGAGACCTCGTTCACGGAGCTCGATGATGGCGCGGCGGACGGTGCCGAGGCTTACGCCGTACAGCTCTGTCATGGCGCGCTCGCCAGGTAGCGCGGCCCCTTGCGGCAGCCTGCCGGACGAGATGTCGTCGGCGATGGCGTCGGCGAGCTTCACATATTCGTAGCGCGGCAGATCATTCACCTGGGCATAGTGGCTCTGGCAGGACGACCGCGTCCGTCAATCGGCGCTCTCATCCACTTCCGTGGTATTGACGACCGGCCGCTCCACCACGAACGATCCCTTGCCCCGCACAGTGACGATGAGCCCCCGCTCGCGGAGCTCTTGGGCGGTGCGCCGAGCGGTGAGCCGGGCTACGCCGTACTCATCGGCGAGATGGTTCTCCGAGGGAATCGGCCGGTCCGGCGCCAGCTTCCCGGACTTGATCTTTCCCGCGATGATGTCAGCCAGCTGCACGTAGAGCGGTCGCGCGCTCAATGGGTCGAGGGAAGTCTCGCGTTCCTCTGCATCGCTCATGTGTCAACCGTAGACCGCCTCTCCGTCCACGTTCGAGTGGTTCCGGCTGTACTTGTATGTAGAGGGCTGTGTTGTGCGTGTAGCGTCTCGGACGACAAAACCCCGGCGGCGATTGGAGTCGCCCCGGGGCACGGCACCAGCTTCGAAGGAGCTGACGCATGTCCGACCTTATCCCTCGTCTGCTGCCCTGGATGAGCCTTCTGCTGGCTTCCCTGTGCGTACTCGTTTCTCTGGCGCGGATCGCGCTGCCTGTGCCGAGCGGACGGCAACGCAAAGGCGGTGCGACCCACCGGGCGGAACGGCGGCCCGTACTCGCTGCCGCTGCCGCGAGGCACCGGCGTCCCCTCGGCGTTCACGAGCGCCCCCTCGACGGCACGGCGAACCGCTCCGTGCGCCCGTACGTCATGTGCGGCGGGGTGGAGGTCGCGTGAACGCGGACGAAACGGACGGCGCGCGTCAGCTCAGGCTGCTGCCGTGGTTCGGCCTGGAGGGCAGGCCCGCCTACGTCATCGCGGACCCGGAGAACCCAGGGCCGGTGTCGCGGCACGCGGACTTCGTCGAGACCACGCAACTGGAGATGGCGGCCGTACTGCTCGGCCACGCCCGCGAACTGGCCGACGAGGCGGGCCCGGCGGAGCTGCGCCACCTGGTGCTGGAGCTGACCCGGGCGCTGACCGACGTCCTGCGCATCGCCACCGGCGTCCGGCCGTAGAGTTCCCCATGCCGCCGCGTGCGGGTCCCGACCTTGAGGAAGCCGAGCCCGATGTATCTGAGCCGGATCTCTGTACGGAACGTCAAGACGTTCCATGGCCCCCGCGAGGTCAAGCTGGACCTCACCCGGCCGGATGGTTCGTACGCCGGATGGACGGTGCTGGCGGGGCGGAACGGCTCGGGGAAGACGACGCTACTGCGGGCTGTGGCGCTGGCAGTGACCGGGCCGGACAACGCGCACCGCCTCATGCCCAGCTTCAAGGCTTGGATGAGCGAGGGCGCCGAACGCGCCGACGCTTTCGCCGAAGTTGTCCCCGCGTACGAGTACGACTACTGGGCGGTCGACGGCACCGACGAGCAACCGCCGCCCAGCGTTCCGTCGGCCATACGGTGGGAATGGCGGAACCCGCCGGCGATGGGAGCACGGGGCAGTCGCCCTGCCGAACCGTCCATGACGTCTGCCAGTGGCCTTGCCCTCTGGCCTCCCGTTCCCGGCAGCATCTGGGACCCTCAGCCCGTCGGCTGGCTCCTGGCCGGGTACGGCTCGTTCCGTCGCCTGTCGGGCGGTGAGGGCCACCGCAAGCCCGTCGGTGTGCTCTCCCGCCTCGGCACCCTCTTCGATGAAGACGCCTCGCTCGCCGAAGGCGTGAGCTGGCTGGTCGGCCAGCACCTGCGAGCCCTTGAGGGCGACGAGGCCGCCGCCGAACTCAAGGCCACGGCTCTGGCGGTCCTGGGTGATGGCCTCCTGCCCGACGGCTGTCGCGTCGTGGACGTCGACTCCGAGGGCCTGTGGGTCGACTGGGAGGGCCGCCGCTTCCCGCTGCGCGAGATGAGCGACGGCCTGCGTACGATCACCGCGCTCGTCGTGGACCTGCTCCGGCAGGTGTACGAGTCCTACGCCGCCGCCCGCGAGGAAGGCGTGGCCCTCACCGAGCAGCGCGACGGCCGCACCGTCGTATCGGTCCCGGGCGTCGTCCTGATCGACGAGGTGGACGCCCACCTCCACGTCTCGTGGCAGCGTCGTATCGGCCCGTGGCTGACCGCGCACTTCCCGGGTATCCAGTTCATCGTCACGACCCACAGCCCGTACATCTGCCAGTCCGCCGACCCCGGCGGCCTCATCCGGCTGCCGGGCCCCGGGGAGCAGACCGGACCACAGGTGGTGGACGAGGACCTGTACGAGCGAGTGGTGTACGGCAGCGGGGACGACGCCGCCCTGTCGGAGCTGTTCGGTCTCGACAGCCCGTACTCGGAGAAAGCGGAGGCGCTGCGGGCCGAACTGGTCGCCCTGGAGGGGCAGGTGCTGCGCGGTGACGCGGACGCGGCGGCGCTGGCCCGCTACACCCGCATCAAGCGGCTCCTCACCAGCTCGCCGTCCGCCCGGCTCGACGAGATGTCCGCCCGTCTGTCCCTGCTGGCCGAGGAAGGAGCCCGCCCGGCGGACGGAGGGCACGGCGAGTGATCCGGCTGGCGCGCATTCCGCTGCCGCGGGAGACCGCGGAGTACCTGGAGCGGTACGGCGCCCGAGTCGAGACCGCGGCCGATCAGAAGGCGGTGGCCAACGAGCTGTGGAGCCGCAACACCACCGTCCGTACGAAGGTGCGTCCAACGCTGAAGGACACCCTCGGGGAGATGGCAGCCGGTCACCAGCGGTGCATGTACTGCGGTGACAACCAGGGCTGCGCCGTCGACCACTTCGAACCGGTGGCGTGCAACCCCCTGCGGACCTTCGACTGGGCGAACCACCTGCTGGCATGCTCGGTGTGCAACAGCCACCACAAGCGGGACCGCTTCCCCCGTGACGAGACGGACGGCAGTGCGCTGCTGCTCGATCCGACCTGCGAGGAGCCGCTGCACCACCTGCACTTGAATCTGGCCGCCGGCTCGTACACCGCCCTGAGCGCCAAGGGCGAGGCGAGCATCAAGGTGTTCGGACTGAACCGGCCCGTCCTCATCAAAGGCCGCAGGGAAGCCTGTGCGCGGGCCGGGCTCTTCCTCGGCCAATGGACTTCGTCCTGGCAGTGCGGGGACCGTGACACCGCCGACCGGATCGTCAGGCTCGCCTGGAACCAACCCCTGGCGGACGTATTGGCCTCGATGTTCCACCAGGCGTTCCACCCGGCCGCCACCGCACTCTTCGCCGGACAAGCCGACCTGCTGGCACTTCTGCTCGACGCGGATACCCGAGACGCCTTTGGAGCCGGTGCGGAGCAGGAGAGACCGAAGTGACCATCCCGGACAGCGACCGCCCGCACTCGCGGCTCGCCCGCTACGAGGACATGTTCCGCGGGCACCGGACGGAGATCGTCGAGGGTGACCTCGTGATGTGCCCGCTCAAGCCGTTCCACGCCAAGAGCATCCAGAGGATCTGGACCCAGCTCGAAGACCAGCTGAGCCCGGCGTGGGGCTTCATCAGCGACGTCGCCATCCCGTTCGACGCCGACTTCGAGTTCTGCCCCGATCTCGCGCTCATCCCCACGGCCGAGAAGAACAAGAATTTGACCTCCTACTCGCCCGACCTGATCGAGCTCGCGATCGAGGTGGTGTCACCGAGCAGCGTCCGCAACGACTACGAGGTCAAAAATCAGCAGTACGCGGCCCGGGGGATTCCGAACTACCTGATCTTCGATCCGCAGAAGGGGCACCTCGTCACGCTCTGGAATCCCGGCCCCGACGGTTACCTGGGCCGGGACACGATTGCGTACGGCGGCAAGGCCACCGTCGAGACAGGAGTCGGCCGCCTCACCGTGGACACCAGCCGCCTTCCCGTGGACCCCGGGACGTCCGGCCGGTCCTGAGCGCATGGCGTTCCCCCGGTAGGCTCGGATACGTGAACGCAGGAGAATCGCAGCGCGTGCCTTGGATCGTGGGGGTGTCCGGGGCGTCCGGGACGCCGTACGCGGCTGCTGTGCTGCGTGGGCTGCTCGCGGCCGGAGAGAGCGTCGACCTCGTCGTATCGCGGGCCTCCCGGCTCACGCTGCTGGACGAGACAGGGATCGGGTACCGGGACTCGCACTGGCGGGACGACCTGCGGGAGTGGCTGGCCCGGGGGGCCGACGGCAAGCCCGACACCTTCGACGTCAGCGTCGTCGGTGACGGCGAGCGTGTGCGGCACTGGGGGGCCGGGGACCTCGCCGCCGGGCCGTCCTCCGGCTCGTACCCCTCCAAGGGGATGCTCATCGTGCCCGCCTCCACCGCCTGCGTCGCCGGAGTCGCCCTCGGGCTCTCCAAGGACCTGCTCCAGCGGGCCGCCAGTGTGACGCTGAAAGAGGGGCGCAAGCTGGTCGTCGCCGTCCGCGAGACCCCGCTGAACGGGCAGACGCTGCGGCATCTCGTCACGCTCGACGACGCGGGCGCGGTCGTGCTCCCCGCCTCGCCGGCCTTCTACGCGGGCGCCACCCACATCCAGGATCTGGTGGACTTCGTCGCGGGGCGCGTACTCGACGCGGCGGGCGTCGGCCACGGGCTCTACCGCCGGTGGGAGGGCGAACTCGGCGGCGGCTCCGGTCCCCGGGGCGGCACCGCCTGAAGCAGTAACGCCGGAAACGCGCCAGCAACGCCAGCAACGCCAGTACGCACGTGCAGGACTTTTCAGGACTTTCAGGATTTTCTCAGCGGAAGGCTATCGATCGCATGGACGCGGTGGACAGGCAGCTCATCCAGGCTCTCAGGGAGAACGGCCGGGCCTCCTATGCGGAGCTGGGACGCCTCGTCGGTCTGTCGGGGCCCAGCGTCACCGACCGCATCAACCGGCTGGAGGCCGCCGGTGTCATCACCGGCTACCGCGCGACCGTCGACGCCGCCTCGCTCGGCCTCGGCGTCACCGCGCTCATCGGCATCTCGCTCTCCGACGCCACCGACCACGAGGACGTGGCGCAGCGGCTGAAGGACCTCTCCGAGATCGAGGACTGCTGGTTCATCGCCGGCGACGACTCGTACATGCTCAAGGTCCGTTCCAGCGACGTGGACGGTCTGGAGCGGACGATCCGCCGGCTCTCCGGCACGAAGGGCGTCTCCCGGACCCGTACGACCATCGTGCTCTCCACCAAGTGGGAGAACCGGGTGGGGGAGCTGCCCGCCGACGAGTAGGCGGTGAGCGGCGGAGTACGGTTGGCAGAGTTCGTCACAGGGGCGCAGGTAGGAGAGGTACACGCATGGACGTCGGGCTCAAGCGCGAGCTGGAGGACAAGGTCCGGGCCGGTGAGCGGCTGACCCGCGAGGACGGCATCGCGCTGTACGAGTCGGACGACCTGGCCTGGCTCGGCGGTCTCGCCCACGAGGTGCGCACGCGCAAGAACGGCGACGTCGTTCATTTCAATGTCAATCGGCATCTGAATATGACCAATGTCTGCACCGCCTCCTGCGCCTACTGCTCGTTCCAGCGCAAGCCGGGCGAGAAGGACGCGTACACGATGCGCATCGAGGAGGCGGTCAAGCTCGCCAAGGCGATGGAGGGCGAGAACCTCACCGAGCTGCACATCGTCAACGGGCTCCACCCCAACCTGCCGTGGCGCTACTACCCGCGGTCGCTGCGCGAGCTGAAGGCCGCGCTGCCCGACGTCTCGCTCAAGGCGTTCACCGCGACCGAGATCCATCACTTCGAGACCATCTCCGGGCTCTCCGCCTCCGAGATCCTCGACGAGCTGATCGACGCCGGGCTCGAGTCCCTCACCGGCGGTGGCGCCGAGATCTTCGACTGGGAGGTCCGGCAGCACATCGTCGACCACCGCACCCACTGGGAGGACTGGTCGCGCATCCACCGGCTGGCGCACGAGAAGGGGCTGAAGACCCCGTGCACCATGCTCTACGGGCACATCGAGGAGCCGCGCCACCGCGTCGACCACGTGCTGCGGCTGCGTGAGCTCCAGGACGAGACGAACGGCTTCCAGGTCTTCATCCCGCTGCGCTACCAGCACGACTTCGTGGACATGAAGGACGGGAAGGTGCGGAATCGCCTTCAGGCGCGGACGCAGATGGCGACCGGGGCGGAGGCGTTGAAGACCTTCGCCGTCTCCCGGCTGCTCTTCGACAACGTGCCGCACGTCAAGGTCTTCTGGGTCATGCACGGCGTGCAGACCGCGCAGCTCGCCCTCCAGCACGGCGCCGACGACATGGACGGCTCGGTCGTCGAGTACAAGATCACGCACGACGCCGACAACTACGGCACCCCGAACAAGCTGACCCGCGAGGACCTGCTCGACCTGATCCGCGACGCCGGGTTCCGCCCGGTCGAGCGGAACACCCGGTACGAGATCATCCGCGAGTACGAGGGTTCCGACCCGGCGCGACGGGACTCGCCGCAGCCCATGCGGGTGTGAGACACGGGGCGCGTGACGCCGGGCTCGGGCTCGCCCCCGGCCCGGCGTACGTGACGAACGCCGTCACACACTTCAAGTTCTCCCGGTCGGGGCCCGGCAAGCGCCGTATCCACGCCGGGGAGCTGAGCCGTCCGGCTGGCGGACATTTTTGATCTCCCCCGAGGGTAATGCTTACTCTCGCCCCATGGCCCTTACCTTCACCCTCGATCCCTCCGTCGACCCGGCCCTGCGCGACGGCGTCCTCGGGCTCTGGGCCGATGTCACCAACGCCGGCGGTGCCGTCGGCTTCGTACCGCCCGTGACGGCCGACGTGATCCGGCCGTCCTTCGTCAAGCACCTCGCCTCGATGAGCGAGGGCGGCACCCGGCTGCTGGTCGGCCGGGACGAGGCCGGGGACGTCGCCGCGACCGCCTTCTTCACCTTCAACACCCACCGCCTGATGACCCACTGGGTGTGGCTCTACACGGTGATGGTGCACCCGAAGCACCAGGGCAAGGGCTACGGGCGCGACCTGCTCGCCGCCGCGGCCGACGCCGCCCGAGGGTTCGAGGGCATAGAGGCGATACGGCTGACCTGCCGCGGCGGGCTCGGCCTCGAACGGTTCTACGGCTCCTGCGGTTACAAGGAGGTCGGCCGGGTGCCCGACGCGATCCGGGTGGCGCCCGGGGACGACCGGGACGACATCACGATGCTGCGGTATCTGGGCTGAGCGGCGCCGCCCGCTGATCCCCGTGCCCCGGCCCGAACCCCCACTACAAGATCTCGCGCGGACCGTGCTTCACTGGACGGTGTCCTTTGGGATGTCCTTTGGGATCGTTCGGAACGGGAAGAGTGGATTGAGATGCTCCGCTACACGCTGATGCGCCTCGGGATTTTCGTGGGCTGCTTCGTGGTCGTCTGGGGCCTCGTCTACTCCGGCATCGCCCCGCGCGGGCTCGGCGACTCCAACTACATGTGGGTCGTCCTGCTGGCGCTGGTCATCTCCGCGCCCATCAGCTTCGTGGTGCTGCGGGGTGAGCGCGACCGCGCCTCCGCGCAGGTCGTCGCCAAGGTGGACCGGGTCAAGGCCAACCTGGAGCAGAACCGCAGCCAGGAGGACGCCGCGGACGACGCGGCCCACGGCGCGCAGGGGCAGCCCTCCTAGCGACGCCGGTCCCGCCGGGCCCCGGCGGGTGAACCGTACGCTTGCCCGTATGGGTGCTGTGAAGAACAAGCGCATGCCGCGTGCGGTACGGGAGCGGCAGATGCTGGACGCCGCCGTGCGGACCTTCGGACAGCGGGGCTACCGGGCGGCGTCCATGGACGAGATCGCCGATCTCGCGGGCGTCTCCAAGCCGTTGGTGTACCTGTACCTGAACTCCAAGGAAGACCTGTTCACCGCGTGCATCCGGCGTGAGGCGAAGGCGCTCACCGAGGCGGTGCGCTCGGGCGCCAGGACCGGACTGCCCGCCGACCGCCAACTCTGGGACGGGCTGCTGGCGTTCTTCACGCACACCGCGCAGAACCCGGACGGCTGGTCGGTGCTGCACCGTCAGGCGCGTACGCACGGCGAGCCGTTCGCGGCCGAGGTGACCGTGATGCGCGAGGAGATCGTCGCGTTCGTCACCGAGCTGATCGTGATCGCCGCCCGGGAGGCGCACCGCGACCCGTCGCTGGCCGAGCGCGAGGTCGCCGGGCTCGCCGAGGCCCTGGTCGGCGCCGCCGAGTCGCTCGCCGCCTGGGCGAACGCCACCCCGGGCGTCAGCGCCCGGCAGGCGGCCGCGACCCTGATGAACTTCGCCTGGGCGGGCCTCGGCGAACTCATGGACGGCCGCCCCTGGACGCCCCCGCAGGAGAGCTGAAGCCCGCAGGAGAGCGGAGACGGCCGACCGGGATTTCGCTCTCAGGCCAGCTCCCGCACCTCGCCCGTCAGGTGCAGCCGCTCCCCGCCGCGCAGCGCGAAGGCCGGTCCCCCGGCCGCGTACGTCACCGTGCTCGGCAGCAGCACCGGCGCCCTGAACTCGGCGCGTACGTGCGCGGCGGCGGGCACGGGCCGTTCGGCGAGGCAGCGGGCGACCGTCCACATGCCGTGGGCGATGGCCCGGGGGAAGCCGAAGACGCGGGCGGTGAGCGGGTGCAGGTGGATCGGGTTGCGGTCCCCGGAGACGGCGGCGTAGCGCCGGCCCACGTCACCGCCGAGCCGCCACTCGGCGCGCACGGCGTCCGGCTGCCGCACCCCGGCGCCCCGTTCCCGCCGCCCTTCCTCTTCCTTTCCCTCTTCCTTTTCCTGTTTCTGCTCCTGGTCCGTGCGGTGCCGTGCTAGGTACGTGCTGCGCGACTCCCACACCGTCCGCTCGCCGTCCCGCGCCCGGGTCACGACCACCGCCTCGGTGCCCCGCCGGTGCGGCACCAGGTCCTCGACGTGCACGGCGAGTTCGTACGTACCGGTGGCGGCGAGGGCGCGGTGACGGGTGATCTCGATGGACGTGTGCACGAGCCCGAGCAGCGGGAGCGGGAACGCCCGGCCCGCCATGAGCCGCATCGCCAGCGGGAACGCGAGGACGTGCGGGTACGTCACCGGCAGCGCGTCCTCGCCCGTGGCGCCGAACCCGCACACCCGCTCGTACGCGGCCAGCCGCGCCAGGTCGATCCGCACCTCGGGCAGGACGAGGCGGGTGCGCGGGAAACCGGCGCCCGCGCGGGGCCGCTTGAACGGTGAGAGCGCGGCGCCGCGGGCGAGCAGCGGGGCGAGCGCGGGCGGCGCGGTGAGCGTACGGGTGGTGGCGGTGCCGGGGTCGCCGGCGGGGTGGTTGTCGGTATGCATGAGGGCTCCAGGGGGTGCGGTGGCGGCGGGCGGTACCTGGCTGGGGCGCGGGGTGCGGTGCGGGACCGGCGGGGGCGGTCGTCGTGTGTGAGGACGGTGACTCGTCGGTTCGGTGATGTGCCTCGCGTGCGGTGCGCGGATGCGCGGGTTTGTCGCCGCGCCGTACGCCGGTGTACTCGCGTCGCGCCGTACGCCGGTGTACTCGCGTCGCGCCGTACGGCGGTGTACTCGCGTCGCGCCGTACGGCGGTGTACTCGCGTCGCGCCGTACGGCGGTGTACTCGCGTCGCGCCGTACGGCGGTGTGCTCGCGCCGCCGTACGGGTGCCCCGTACGGCGGCGCCCCACGGGGCTCCGTACGCGACGGCGTCCAGTAGGGCGGCGCCCCGTACAACGCCGGTCCGCGGGCCGCGCAGGCCCTACGCGCCCAGCAGGCTCTGGCCGCACACGCGGAGCACCTGGCCGTTCACCGCGCCGGACGCCGGGCCGGCGAACCACGCGGTGGTCTCGGCGACGTCGACCGGCAGGCCGCCCTGGCCGAGGGAGTTCATCCGGCGGCCCGCCTCGCGGATGAACAGGGGCACGGCCGCGGTCATCTTCGTCTCGATGAAGCCGGGCGCGACCGCGTTCACGGTGACGCCGTGGTCGGCCAGGGCGCGCGGAGCCAGCGAGCGGACGAGACCGACGATGCCCGCCTTGCTCGCGGCGTAGTTCGTCTGGCCCGCGTTGCCCGCGAGCCCGGCGATGGACGCGGTGGCGACGATCCGCCCGCCGGGCCGCAGCGCACCGGCCGCGAGCAGCGCGTCGGTGGTGCGCAGCACGCTCGCGAGGTTCACGTCGAGCACCGGGGCCCAGCGCTCCGCGGGCATGTTGGCGAGCCGCCGGTCCCGGGTGATCCCGGCGTTGTGGACGAGGACGTCGAGCCCGTCGGGCAGCGCGGCGACCATGCGGTCGCCCGCGTCGGACGCGGTGATGTCGAGCGGGAGCGCGGTGCCGCCGAGCCGCCCCGCGACCCGGTTCAGGTCGGCCTCGGCGGCCGGCACGTCGAGCAGGACGAGCCGTGCCCCGTCCCGCGCGAGCGTCTCGGCGACGGCCTCGCCGATGCCGCGCGCGGCGCCGGTGACGAGCGCGGTCCGCCCGGCGAGCGGGCGCGTCCAGTCCGCGGGCGCCGGTACGGCCTGTGCGCCGACCTCGATCACCTGCCCGCTGACGTAGGCGGACCTGGGGGAGAGCAGGAAGCGGAGGGTGGATTCGACGGCGGCGGGGGCCGTCGCGGCGGCCGGGTCGGTGAGCCGTATCAGGGTGACGGTGCGGCCCCGGCCGATCTCCTTGCCGAGCGAGCGGACGAACCCTTCGAGGCCCTGCTGCACGGCGGCCTGGTGGTGGTCGGCGGGGTCGGGCCGGGCGCCGAGCACGACGATCCGGCCGCTGTCGGCGACCGAGCGGACCAGCGGGTGCAGCGCGGCGTGCACCTCGGCGAGTGCGTCGACGTCGGCGACCCCGGTGGCGTCCAGGACGACGGCGGCGGGCAGTTCACCGGCTGCCCGGACGTCGAGTCCGGTGCGCTCCAGCGCTGCCGCGAGGTCGAACACCGGCTTGCCCGCCGTGCGGTGCAGCACCGGCCCGTCCAGGGCGGGCCGCCCGGCCGACCAGCGGTGCAGCGCGGCGGGCTGCGGCAGCCCGAGCCGACGGGTCAGGAAGCGGCCCGGCGCGGTGCCGGCGAAGCCCAGATAGCGGTCGCCCATTGTCCAACTCCCAGCTCGGCCGTAAATTTACTCCGGAGTAAGGTTACCGAAGGTAAGGCTACGTGACGGGTCAGGAGCAGGTCGAGATGAGCCCCCTCAGTCCAGCGAGCGGTTCGAAGCACGGTCCAGCGCACGGCCCGCGGCAGGCGCGCCCGGTCGCGGTCGTCGGCGGCAGCCGCATCCCCTTCGCCCGCTCCGACGGGCCGTACGCGACCGCCTCCAACCAGGAGATGCTGACCGCCGCGGTCGACGGCCTCGCCGAGCGCCACGGGCTCGAAGAGCCGGGCGCGGTCGGCGAGTTCGTGGCCGGTGCGGTGCTCAAGCACGCCCGTGACTTCAACCTCGCCCGGGAGACCGTGCTCGGCTCCCGGCTCGACGCCCGTACCCCGGCGTACGACATCCAGCAGGCGTGCGGCACCGGGCTCCAGGCGGTGATCGCCGCCGCCAACAAGATCGCCCTCGGGCAGACCGAGTCCGCGGTCGCGGGCGGCGCCGACACCGCGAGCGACGCGCCCCTGGGCGTCAACGACGATCTGCGCCGCATCCTCCTGGAGGTGCGGCGGGCGAAGTCCGCGGGTGCCCGGCTGAAGGCGCTGGCCCGGATCCGCCCCTCCCACCTGGTCCCGGACATCCCGCGCAACGCCGAGCCGCGCACCGGTCTGTCGATGGGCGAGCACGCCGCCGTCACCGCCCGCGCGTGGGGCGTGACGCGCGAGGCGCAGGACGAACTCGCGGCGGCCAGCCACCAGCGCCTGGCCGCGGCGTACGAACGCGGGTTGCTGACGGACCTGGTCGTCCCCTTCCGGGGCCTGGCCCGGGACCAGAACCTGCGGCCGGGCTCGACGCCCGCGAAACTGGCGGCGCTGAAGCCGGTGTTCGGCACCGACGCCCCGGACCCGACGATGACGGCGGGCAATTCGACGCCCCTGACGGACGGCGCCGCGGTCGTCCTGCTGGCGAGCGACGCGTGGGCCGAGTCCCGGAACCTGACCCCGCTGGCGCATCTGACCGCGTACGAGACGGCCGCCGTCGACTTCGTCACCGGGGACGTCGTGGGCGGCGAGGACGGGCTGCTGATGGCGCCCGCGTACGCCGTGCCGCGGATGCTCGAGCGGGCCGGGCTCGGCATCGAGGACTTCGACTTCGTCGAGATCCACGAGGCGTTCGCGTCCCAGGTCCTCGCCACGCTCGCGGCCTGGGAGAAGCAAGGGCTCGCCCCGGTGGACCGCGCCCGCCTCAACGTCGCGGGCTCCTCGCTCGCCACCGGTCACCCCTTCGCCGCGACCGGCGCCCGCATCGTCGCCACGCTGGCCAAGCTCCTGGCCGAGCGGGAGGCCCCCGGCCGCGGTCTGATCTCCATCTGCGCGGCGGGCGGCCAGGGCGTGACGGCGATCCTGGAAAGGTCCTGAACGTGCCGTGCAGGGACGCGGGCGGGAGCGCCGGGCGGGCGGTGCCCGGGTTTCTGCCCGGCAAGGCGTGCGGCCCCCTGCCCGGCCTTCTGCCGCCCGGGGAGGCGTGCGGCCTCCTGCCCGCGGGGACCGGTCTCCTGCCGGGGGAGGCGTGCGGCCTCCTGTCCCCTCAGGCGTGCGCCGTCCTCCGGGCAACTCCCACCCGGCCCGCCCGACAACCCCACAAACCCCACACCTCCGGGCCGTACGATCCCCGTCTCACCTGGCTGGCGACACCGCCCGTCCCGTGAACTCCCCACCCTCCGGAGCCGTACGTACCGAGGGAGCGCGACCCTCGTCCAGGCCCCGGGAACCCGCAGTCAAGGAGCCGCCCGTGTCCACCCACCACGCGTCCGAACCCCCGCTCGTCCGACCCGAGATCAAGCGGCTGGACGGCACGGTGCGCGAGGTGGCCGTGCCCCCGCTGGTGGGCGCGGTGAGGCACGGCTCGCTCGCGGACATCCCGTTCGACAACGCGGGCGCGGCGCCCCGGGAGGCCGTCCTCAGCCGCAAGGACGGCGAGGGCGGCTGGACGGACGTCGACGCGGCGGAGTTCGCGGCCCAGGTGCTCGCCGTCGCCAAGGGCCTGATCGCGGAGGGACTGCTGCCGGGCGACCGCATCGCCATCATGTCCCGTACGACGTACGAGTGGACGCTCCTGGACTTCGCCGCCTGGGCCGCGGGCCTGGTCACCGTCCCCATCTATCCCACCTCGTCGGTCTTCCAGACCCGCTGGATCCTCCAGGACTCGGGGGCCGTCGCGATCGCCGTGGAGGACGTGGCGCAGGCGGCCACCCTCGGCCCCGAGCGCGACCGGCTGCCGGATTTGCGGCACATGTGGGTCTTCGAGAAGGGGCACCTCGACCGGCTCGCCGAACTCGGCCGCGACATCCCGGACCAGGAGGTCGCCGTACGCCGCGGCGTACTCGGCCCCGACACCCTCGCCACCGTCGTCTACACCTCGGGCACCACCGGCCGCCCCAAGGGCTGCTCCCTGACCCACGGCAATTTCTTCGCCGAGATCGACAACGCGATCGAACTGCTCTACCCGATCTTCAAGGCGCGCACCTCGGACACCGCCTCGCTGCTGCTCTTCCTGCCCCTGTCGCACGTCTTCGGCCGGATGGTCGCCATCGCCTGTCTGCGGGCCCGGGTGAAACTGGGCCACGCCCCGAGCCTGCGCACCGAGGAACTCCTCGCCGACCTCGCGAGCTTCAAGCCCACCTTCCTGCTGGCCATCCCGTACGTGCTGGAGAAGGTCTACAACACCGGCCGCGCGACCGCCGAGAAGATGGGCCGGGGTTCGTCCTTCGACCGCGCGGCGAACATCGCCCGCCGCTACGGCGAGGCCGTCGAGGCCCGCCAGCACGGCACCGGACCGGGCCCGGGACGCGGACTGCGGATGGCCCGCGCCGTGTACGACCCGCTCGTCTACCGGCGGATCCGCAACGCCCTCGGCGGCCGGGTCCGTTACGCGATCTGCGGCGGCTCCCCGCTCGGCCGCCGCCTTGCCGCCTTCTACGCCGGCGCGGGCATCGAGGTCTACGAGGGCTACGGCCTCACCGAGTCGACAGCGGCGGCCACCGTCACCCCGCCGGGCCTGCCCCGGCTCGGCACGGTGGGCTGGCCGCTGCCGGGCACCCGGGTCCGCATCGCCCACGACGGCGAGATCCTGCTCAACGGCTCGCAGATCTTCCGCGGCTACTGGGACCCGCACGCGGGCGGCGTCGTCTCCGCGGCCCCGGACGGCTGGTTCGCCACGGGCGACCTGGGCGCCCTCGACGACGACGGGTACCTCACCATCACCGGCCGCAAGAAGGAGATCCTGATCACCGCGGGCGGCAAGAACGTGGCGCCCGCCCCGCTGGAGGACTGGCTGCGCGCCCACCCGCTGATAGCCCAGTGCATGGTCCTCGGCGACCGCCGCCCCTACATCAGCGCCCTGATCACCCTGGATCCCGAGGGCATCAGCCACTGGCGCCAGATGAACGGCAAGCACGGCGTGCCGCCGGAGCTGCTGCTGGACGACCCCGAACTGCACGCGATCCTTCAGCGCGCCGTGGACGAGGCCAACAAGCTCGTCTCCCGCCCGGAGTCGATCCGCCGCTGGACCGTCGTGCCCGGCGCCTTCACCGAGCAGGCGGGCCATCTGACCCCGTCGATGAAGCTCAGGCGCGAGGCGATCATGCGCGATCACGCGGACCGGATCGAGTCGATGTACGCGCGCCAGGAGTAAAGCGCGGGCGGCGGAGAAAAGGCAGGAGCCCCACGCCGGCCGCGTGGGGCTCCTTGGGTACTGCTATCCGTTCCGGATCAAAGCATTGGGCTCATGGAGCCGAAGGCTTAGAGCGGGGTGACGTTCTCCGCCTGCGGGCCCTTCGGACCCTGGGTGACGTCGAAGGAAACCGACTGGTTCTCCTCGAGAGAGCGGAAACCGCTCGCGTTGATCGCGGAGTAGTGGACAAAGACGTCCGGGCCGCCGCCTTCCTGGGCGATGAAACCAAAGCCCTTTTCGGCGTTGAACCACTTCACGGTTCCGGTAGCCATAAGCCCTCCTTGGGCCCAAAGGGTTGCCCTGCTCCAGAACCTGCGAGTGTGTAAACAGCTAAAGTGTTGACAACTGCATTCATCTGAAAACGACGAGAGCCCGCGGTCACATGCTCCGCAGGCTCTGTACTGCAAGGGAAACCAAACTGCAACTTGCGGCGAGCCTAGCACGCGGGCAGCCGAAAGCAATAGTAGGCAAGATCACGTCACCCGGATGTTTGAACGTTTCGGCCGTTGGGTTGACGTCACAGTGGCACAGGGGTTGACAACAGCGGTCGGAGCGGTTTCGCAATCCGCCGGGGACCCTGGATCCTGCACCGTACCGCATGGGGGCTAG
This sequence comes from Streptomyces sp. NPDC059785, assembly GCF_042732375.1. Classification (NCBI taxonomy): domain Bacteria; kingdom Bacillati; phylum Actinomycetota; class Actinomycetes; order Kitasatosporales; family Streptomycetaceae; genus Streptomyces; species Streptomyces sp. NPDC059785. The sequence goes on along the minus strand of NZ_JBHWHV010000045.1, from coordinate 62,132 downwards.
CCTCGCGATGTGGACAATTCTCGCACCCGGCCGCGCGTCGGCCACATCCAGTTCCTGAACTGCCTGCCCCTGTACTGGGGGCTCGCGAGAACAGGCACCCTTCTCGACTTCGAGCTGACCAAGGACACCCCGGAGAAGCTCAGCGAGAAGCTCGTGCAGGGCGATCTCGACATCGGGCCCGTCACCCTGGTCGAGTTCCTCAAGCACGCCGACGAGCTGGTCGCCTTCCCCGACATCGCGGTGGGCTGCGACGGCCCGGTGATGTCCTGCGTGATCGTCTCGCAGCGGCCGCTGGACCAGCTCGACGGCGCGCGCGTCGCCCTCGGCTCGACCTCGCGGACCTCCGTGCGCCTGGCCCAGCTGCTGCTGGCCGAGAAGATCGGCGTGCAGCCGTCGTACTACACGTGCCCGCCCGATCTCGGTCTGATGATGCAGGAGGCCGAGGCCGCCGTGCTGATCGGGGACGCGGCCCTGCGCGCCAACCTGCACTACGGGCCCAAGCTCGGCCTGGACGTGCACGACCTGGGCGCCATGTGGAAGGAGTGGACGGGCCTGCCGTTCGTCTTCGCCGTGTGGGCGGCCCGCCGCGACTACGCACAGCGCGAGCCCCTGGTCACCCGCAAGGTGCACGAGGCGTTCCTCGCCTCGCGCGACCTCTCCCTCGACGAGGTCGGCAAGGTCGCCGAGCAGGCCGCGCGCTGGGAGGCCTTCGACGAGAAGGTCCTGGAGCAGTACTTCACGACGCTGGACTTCCGGTTCGGCGCCCCCCAGCTGGAGGCGGTCACGGAGTTCGCCCGCAGGGTGGGCCCGACGACGGGCTTCCCCGCAGACGTATCGGTGGAGCTCCTGAAGCCCTGAGGCCCGCCGACCCGGCGGCACTACCCTGCTGACAAGCAGTGCATACGGGGGAGGTGGGCGCCATGCGGCCGCTCGAAACGGGGGAACCCACGGCCGTGGGTCCCTACCGGCTGCTGGGCAGGCTCGGCTCCGGCGGCATGGGCCGGGTCTACCTGGGCCGCAGCGCCGGCGGCCGGACCGTCGCGGTCAAGATGGTGCACCCGCACTTCGCGCTGGACGAGGAGTTCCGGGCCCGCTTCCGGCGCGAGGTGCAGGCCGCGCGCCGGGTGGGCGGCGCCTGGACGGCCCCCGTCCTGGACGCCGACCCGGAGGCGCCGGTGCCCTGGGTCGCCACCGGGTACGCGGCCGGGCCCTCGCTGTCGGCCGCCGCCCCGCTGCCCGAGCACACCGTACGGGTGCTGGGCGCGGGCCTCGCCGAGGCGCTGGCCGCCGTGCACGCCCTGGACCTGGTGCACCGCGACGTCAAACCGTCCAACGTGCTGCTCACCCTGGACGGTCCCCTGCTGATCGACTTCGGAATAGCCCGCGCCACGGACGGCACGGCCTCACTGACCTCGACCGGCGTCTCGGTCGGCTCGCCCGGCTACATGTCGCCCGAACAGATCCTGGGCAAGGCGGTGACCGGGGCGGCCGACGTCTTCTCGCTGGGCGCGGTCCTGACGTACGCGGCGACGGGCCGCTCCCCCTTCCCCGGCGACTCGTCCGCCTCCCTCCTCTACAAAGTGGTCCACGAGGAGCCGCACCTCGGCACCCTCGCCGGTGAGCTGCGGGAACTGATCTCGCGCTGCCTGACCAAGGACCCGGCCGCCCGCCCGGCCCCCGAGGAGATAGCCCACCGACTCGCCCCGCAGGGCACGGCCCGCCTGGTGACGGCGGGCTGGCTCCCCGGCGCCCTGGTCGAACAGGTCAGCCGCAGCGCCGTACACCTGCTGAACCTGGAGGCGGCCGAGACGTCCCCGTCGGGCCCGGTGGGCTTCAGCAGCCCGTCGGTGGACGGGACGGCGAGCGCACCGCCCGCCGGGGTATTCGGCCCCGCCCCCGCGATGCCCGCACCCCCGTCTTCGATGCCCGCGCCCCCGCAACACGCACCCGGGACGCCACCGCCGACGATGCCGCCCCAGGACACCGCACCGCCCGCGGAGGCCGTGCCCGCCGGAGAGCGCCCCGGCCGGCTCTCGGTGAGCGTGGCCGCGACCTCGGCCACCGGCACGGGCGGCCGGGGCAGGCGCCTGAGCTGCACGGTCGCGCTGGCGGTGGCGGGAGCACTGGCCGCCGTGACGATCGGCTCGGCGTTCCTCTTCGACCTGATACCGGGACAGACCACGGACAGCGGGGGCGGCGAGGCGGGCGCGCAGCCGTCGAGCGGCACCGACGCCTCGCCGGGCGCGGTGCCCGCCGCCTACCTCGGTACGTGGGAGGGGGACGCGCTCGCACTGAGCGGGGCCCTGGCCGCGGGGACGATCCGGGTCACCGTCCACCAGGCCGACGTGGGCGAGGAGTTCGGCACGTTCCGGCAGACCGACCAGATCGGTGGCGTCTGCGAGGACACCCTCGTCCTGAAGAAGGCGAGCGCCGAGCGGATCACCGCCACCAGCGTGGCGAAGAAGAGCAACGACTCGCACTGCACGACCGGCAAGCACGAGGTACGGCTGATCCCGGCGGGCGACGACCTCAGATTCGAGACGGACAACGCGGCGGCGGGAAACGTCAAGGCGAGGATGTCGAAGGTCGACTGACGGGAGCGGATGCTCCGCCCCTGCGAAGCCACCGGGCCCCGGCCGCCGACGACCCGCAGCCGCGTACGCACGTCAGGGGCCGCACCGGTACATCACATGCCCGTCGATTGCGTGGTCGTACCGATACGGGAGCCCCGTAGGAAAGCCGGGCGACCGCGCAAGCGACGGGCGGATGTACCGGGGCGGCCCCGACCCACCCACCGGGAGCGGGCGCGGCCTGCACAGGCGGATGCGGCCTGCACAGTGGACGCGGCCTGCACAGGCGGACGCGCGCTGCATAGGGTGACCGCGTGGATCTCGACGAATGGGCGGCCGTCGGAGCAGCCCTGTGGGGAGCGGCGGCCGGAACACTCCTGCCGAGGCCCGCGTACCGCCTCTGCGTGGAGCCGGACGAGCCCTGGCGGAACCGCTGCCCGGACGGGCACGCGATCACCGGCCCGGCGGCCGGCTGGCTGGGCCGGTCCCGCTGCGCGGCCGGCGACCACTACGGCCCCAGCACCCCGGCCGTCGCGCTCGCCACGGCCCTCGTCTGCGCCGCACTGGCGCTGGCCACCGGCACCCGCCCGGAACTCGCGGTATGGCTGCTGCTCGCCCCCGCCGGCGTACTGCTGGCCCTGGTGGACTTCCGGGTGCACCGGCTGCCCGACGTGCTCACCCTGCCGCTCGCCGCCGCCGCGCTCGCCCTGCTGGGCGTGGCCGCCGCCGTGCCCGAGCACGCCGGGAACTGGCTGACCGCACTGCTGAGCGGGCTCGGACTCGCGGCCGTGTACTTCGTGCTGCACCTGATCAACCCGGAGGGCATGGGGTTCGGGGACGTCAAGCTGGCACTGGCACTGGGCACGGTCCTCGGCTGGTACGGCTGGGGAACGCTGGTCCTCGGCACGTTCGCCGGTTTCCTGTTCGGCGGGGTGTACGGGCTCGGACTCGCCGTGGCCCGGCGCACGGGCCGCCGGACGCTCCTCCCGTTCGGGCCGTTCCTGATAACAGGCACCTTCGTGGGGCTGCTGATCGGGGCGTACGCGGCCTGACGTCGGACGCCGGAGCCGGCTGGCGTACGCTGGTCGGGTCCGTCCATACCCTTAAGAAAGGGACCTCCCGGTGACCGAGAAGGCCGACCTCCAGTCCGTCCTCGACCGCGCCGCAGAAGGTGGGCGGATCACCCCCGAGGAGGCGCTGGCCCTCTACCGGGACGCCCCGCTGCACGCGCTGGGCGCCGCCGCCGACGCGGTCCGCCGCCGCCGGTACGCCGGGACCGAGCACATCGCGACGTACATCATCGAGCGGAACATCAACTACACGAACGTCTGCGTGACGGCGTGCAAGTTCTGCGCCTTCTACGCCGCGCCCAAGGACACCAAGAAGGGCTGGACGCGGGACCTCGAGGACATTCTGCGCCGCTGCGCGGAGACCGTGGAACTCGGCGGCACGCAGATCATGTTCCAGGGCGGCCACCACCCGGACTTCGGCGTCGAGTACTACGAGCAGCACTTCTCCGCGATCAAGCAGGCGTTCCCGGAGCTGGTCATCCACTCCCTCGGCGCGTCCGAGGTCGAGCACATGGCGCGGATCTCCAAGGTCAGCGTGGAGGAGGCGATCCAGCGCATCCACACGGCCGGTCTGGACTCCTTCGCGGGCGCCGGCGCCGAACTGCTGCCCGCCCGCCCCCGCAAGGCGATCGCCCCGCTGAAGGAGAGCGGCGAGCGCTGGCTGGAGATCATGGAGACGGCGCACAACCTGGGCGTGGAATCGACGTCCACGATGCTGATGGGCACCGGCGAGACCAACGCCGAGCGCATCGAGCACCTGCGCATGATCCGCGACGTACAGGACCGGACGGGCGGCTTCCGCGCCTTCATCCCGTACACGTACCAGCCCGAGAACAACCACCTCAAGGGCCGTACGCAGGCCACGCTCTTCGAGTACCTGCGGATGATCGCGATCGCCCGGATCTTCCTGGACAACGTGGCGCACATCCAGGGCTCCTGGCTGACCACCGGCAAGGAGGTCGGCCAGCTCTCCATGCACTACGGCGCGGACGACCTCGGCTCGATCATGCTGGAGGAGAACGTGGTCTCCTCCGCCGGTGCCAAGCACCGCTCCAACCGCCTGGAGATCATCGACCTGATCCGCAAGGCGGGCCGCGTCCCGGCCCAGCGGACCACGACGTACGAGCACATCGTCGTGCACGACGACCCGGCGAACGACCCGGTCGACGAGCGCGTCGTCTCGCACATCTCGTCGACGGCGATCGAGGGCGGCACGGCGCACCCCGAGCTGAAGCTGCTCGCCTCCAACTGACCGGCGCCGCAGTGCTCACCCTTCACACCGCCGACCGGCTGCGCACCACGTGGGACGCGGAACCGGTCGAGGGCGGCGCGGTCGCGGTAGAGGGCGGCAGAGTGGCCGCCGTCGGACGGCTGACGGACCTTCAGGAACGTTACCCGGGCGCCCGCGTGCGCCGCTGGCCCGGCGACCTCGGACCCGGACGCGTCCACGAGGGTCCGCTGCCGGACGCGCCGAGTCCGCGCGAGCGGGTCCACGAGGTGCTGAAGCGGGGCGCCACGGCGGTGCTGGCGGAGCACGCCGGTGCCCCCGGACTCCGGGCAGCCGCCGGGCGCAACGATGTCGCCGTACTGACCGGGCCGCGCCTGCCCGCGCCCGTCCTCGTAGCCGATGGCCGCGCGGACCTCGCCGTCTTCGAGGACGGCGGGGCCTGCGTGGCGACGGTGTGCGCGGGGCGGCTGGTGCATCGGCGCCGGTGAGCTCGGCTCCACCGGCGCCCGTGATAAAGCTGTGCTTTTTCGTCCGCGGGCCCGTCGTGGCTGGTCGCGCCCGCGCGGCGGAGCCGCACATGGATACAGCCCCGCGCCCCCACGGGGCGCGGGTGGGTCAGCCGCCGATGTCCGATTCCCGCGCCGAGCTGACGATCGACGTAGCGTCCTCCACCAGCAGGTAGCCAGCGTCGACAGACGCCTGCGCCGCCGCGCGGACCTTGCTCACGTAGTCCGCGTGCGTCGGGTACAGGCGGGCGAGGTCCGGTTCCGCGGTGGTCGGGAAGGACGGGTCGGACGGGTCGGCGGCGTCGTGGGTGTCCCAGGCGTCGGCGTCCCCGTTCCACGGGTCGCCGGCCCCGTACAGCCCGCAGAAGACGCCGCTGCCGGTGGTGTCGCGCGAGCCGGAGAGCGTACGGGTGGGCACCGTGACGTCGGGCAGCCGGACGCCGCCGACGGCGAGCCCGGTGGCCGGATCGCGCAGGGCCGTGGTGAGGACCGTACTGAGGGCAGGCGCGCTCGGCGGCCGGGAACCGCCCCGAGCCCAGCCGTCCAGGTGCCGCAGCGCCGCGTTCATCGCCCAGTGCCCGGGACCGTCGTTGAACGGGGCCGAACCGGCGGCGCAGTCGGGGGAGGGCGCGGCGGCCCCGGCCGACTTCCGCACCGTCGGGTTGCCGAGGTCGTAGGCCCACTGGTCGCCGTGCGCGGTCCCGGCCAGCTCCCAGTGCACGACGCTGTCCGTGTCCGGCTGCCGGGCGATCGCCGCGCCCGGCACGTCCGTCTCGGTGAGCACGACGAACGTCGGCTGCGCGAGATCGGTCCTGATCCGGGACGGGTTCGGCATCAGCAGGGTGTCGGCGAGCCTGCCGCTGATCGGCGCGCCGACCGCGCTGTTGCTGTGGACCATGAAGCCGTCGTAGACCTTCGCCACCGGCTGGACGGCGTTGACGTACGTGGTCATGAAGCCGGCCGACTGGGACTCGCCGTCGGCGAGCACCGTCTCGGCGTCGAGCCCGCCGAGCGGGTCGGGCCCGTCCGGGCTGCGCAGCGCCTGACCGGCCTGGGAGAAGATGTCGTACGCGAAGGCGTCACCGGGGTGGACCAGGCTGCCGTACCGCTCGGGGTCCCAGCCCTTGAGGCCCTGGATCTCGCCGAGTCCGCCGTTGACGCCGACGGCCTGCGCGGAGACGCCGACCCAGGCGTAGCCCCGGCGCAGCAGCTCGTCGCGCTGGAACCAGTAGTCAGGGGAGAGGTCGAGCTGGCCGCTGACGTTGAGCCACTCCACGACGACGGTGCCGTTGAAGTCGGCCGGGTCGGCGGGGCGGCGGACGAGCAGGCGGCTCTTGTAGGCGGCGGTGCCGGAGGCGCGGACGTCCCAGCGGCCGTCCGAGGTCCACAGCCCCGACTTGGCGTACGAGGTGGCGGTGCCGGAGAAGAAGTACTCGCTCTCGGTGTAGCCGAAGGAGCCGAGGTCCTCGGCCGCGGCGAGGAAGGGGAAGCCGTGGCTTCCGGCGGGCGGGACGGTGACCGCCGGACTGTCGGCGGCGGTGACCGCCGTGGTAGCGGCCGCCGGGACGGTGAGGGACGTGCCGAAGAGGACGCCGCAGAGCAGCGCCCCCAAGGCGGTGGCGGTGACGGACCGCCGGCGTAACCGGTCGGGTATGCGCACGGGTTGCCTCCGTGAAGCCGTGTCCGACCGTGTCAGAGGGGACGGCCGGGTGGGGGATGAGGTCGGTCGAGAACGCAGTCTCGACCGACCCCACCGGACTGCCATCGGCGAATCCACCGGCGCCCGGGAACCGGCGCGCCCCTCAGCCCGGGAACCGGCGCGCCCCTCAGCCCGAGAACGCCTCCGCGAACGCCCCGTCGCTCTGCTCCACACCGCTGCAATCCGTCGCCGCGTCGTCCGAGCCGGACGAGTCCGTGCACGCCTGGTCCCGGAACGTCGACCACATCGACACCCAGGCGATCTCCTTCTCCTCGGCGAACGTCCGCACCTGCGCCGCGTCGGAGAGCGTGAACGTCTCGCCGTCCACGTCGTTGACGCCGATCATCGAGGTGAGCGCCATGCCCCGCCAGGCGTTCGCGTCGGAGAGCCCGAAGACGTCCATGAGCTGGGTGTGCGCGGCCTTGGCCGAGGTGAGCGCGTAGTCGCCCATGTCGTCGGTGTAGGACTCGCCGTAGTTCATCGTCATGATGTTGACGGTGGAGACCTTCACGGCGTTGTCGTTGGCCGACTCCAGGAGCGCCAGGCTGTCGTCGTCCAGACCCGAGGGCATGACCGGGAGCGTGAACGAGACCGTCAGGTCGCTGCGCTCCTCCTGGAGCAGTGCGATCGCCTTCGAGCGCAGCGCGATCGAGTCCGAGTCGGTGAGCTGGTCGCCCTCGATGTCGAAGTCGGCCTGGGTGGCGCCCGCCGCGTCCAGCGCCTCGCCGTAGGCCTCCGCGAGGGCGGAGGCGCTGTCGCAGGTCGAGGCCAGCTCCTTGCCGGAGGCGCCGCCGAAGGAGACGCGCACGCTCGCGCCCGAGTCCGTGAGCGCCGAGATCCGGGACGTCACCGTCGAGTCGTCGATGTCGCTGGTCCCGTTCCACTTCGGCGTGCAGTCGCTGCCGTCGGAGATGACGAACGCGAGGTTGTACGTCGACGGTGACCCGCCCGAGTCCAGGTCGGTCGCGCCGGTGGCGCTGACGTACGGCTCGTAAGCCGTGGACGACGTCTGCGACTGCCCGCTCGACGCGCTCGCGGAGGGCGAACTCGTCGTGGAGGGTGCGGCGTCGGACGAACCGTCCCCGTCCGAGGAGCATCCGGCGCAGGCCAGGCCCACCAGGCAGACGAGCCCGGCGGCCGCCTTCAGGAAACTCCGCATTGCCTATGCACCCGCTCTCGTGATTTCTGTCTCAGGACGGAAACAGTAGTGAGTTTCCAGGAAAGAAAGGTGGCACATCCGCCCGTGATTCCGAAATACAGGGGATGCATAGATATCCCTGCACACCTGGCCCACAAATCGGTTATATCGGGCTTGTAGGTGGGATATATGGTGCATAACGGCAGGTCCTGAGTGGCGCATACGAACACCGATTCTCTCAGGGGAATGACAGGTTGGGTCAGATCTCATGGGCGCCTCACATGCGGTGCAGAGATTGAGCCACATAAAGGAGCCCTAATATCCGGGGAATGCAATCCGAGTCAGCCATCGAAAACCGCGCCACCGCGCGCGGCCGCCGCCGCAAACGCGGCAGCGGGCCCGCAGAGGGCCCCGTGTTCGTTGACAACTCCGGGCGCAGAGCACGTCTGCTGCGCAGGATCGGCATGCTCCTCGGCATCGCCTGTATCGGGTACGCGGCCGTGCTCGGCATGGCCTTCATGGGCTGGGGCACCTCGCTGACCCCGTCCTCGCTGCTCCCCTTCGGCGGCGACGCCGCCGCTCCGGGCAACATGCAGCCGCAGGGCGGCATCGCCCCCGGCGGCGCCCGCCCCTCCGGCCTGCCGACCGGGGCCGCGCCCTCCGCGACCCCGTCCGCGTCCGCCTCCGCGTCCGCCTCCGCCAACTGACCGGAACGCATCCACTCCTATGACTACGACGACCTCGCGCGGTCGCCGGCGCGCCCCCTCCAAGATGGAGCGGGCGCGCGGCCGGGCCGCGGCGCTCCAGCGCCCCCGCGTGATCCTCGCGCTGCTGCTCCTGCTGGGGCTCACCAGCGTGATGCTGCTCGACGGCTATCTGCGCTCGGAGATCGGTAACGACTCCCGGGTGCGCGACGGAGCCGCCTACGACAAGGTGCCCGAGAAGATCCTCGAGGGCGGCCCGCTGCTGACCTTCGACAACGGCACCGCGAAGACCGAGTCGGTGCCGGACAAGACGATCGTGCTGACCTTCGACGACGGTCCCACCCCCGAGTGGACCCCGAAGGTCCTGGAGGTGCTCGAGAAGAACGACGTCGACGCCACGTTCTTCATGGTCGGCTCGATGGTCTCCCGCTACCCGGGCACCGTGAAGAAGCTGGTCGAGCAGGGCAACGAGGTCGGCATCCACACCTTCACGCACGTCGACCTCTCGTACCAGGACACCGCGCGGCTGAAGCGTGAGCTGAGCCAGACCCAGCTCGCCCTGGCCGGTGCGGCGGGTGTCACCACCACGCTGTTCCGGGCCCCGTACTCCTCCGAGATCAACGCCGTCGACAACTACAGCTGGCCCGTCTACCAGGAGATCGGCGACCTCGGCTACACCTCCGTCTTCGTCGACACCGACAGTGACGACTGGAAGAAGCCGGGCGTCTCGAAGATCGTCAAGTGGGCCACGCCCGAGGACGACAAGGGCGCCGTCGTGCTCATGCACGACGCGGGCGGCGACCGCAGCCAGACGATCACGGCGCTCGACAAGTACATCAAGAAGATGAAGAAGAAGGGTTACACCTTCACCACGGTCAGCGGCGCCCAGGCCGCGCTGGCCAAGGCGCAGCAGCCGGGCGGCGACGACCAGGCGACCGGCGGGGCGACCGACCAGCCGACCGGCCAGGCCACGGACGCGGCCACCGACCAGCCCACCGACCAGCCCACGGGCGCGGCGGCCGGGCAGGCGGCGGGCGGCGCGAACGGGCAGGCGAACGGCGGGCAGCCGGGCGGCCAGGGCAACGGCCGGCAGCCCGGCCAGGGCGCGGCAGGCGGCGGCACGGTCAACGTCGAGCAGGCCGCCCACCGCGAGGCCACCGGCACCACCCTCTGGGAGGGCAGAGCCCTGGTGGCGGCGGTCGCGGTCGCCGAATGGGTGGTCCCCTCGCTGTCGTACTTCCTGGTCGTGGTCGGCGTCGCCGTCATGGGCCGGTTCGGGATGATGCTGATCCTCGCCCGCCGGCACTACAGACAGCGCAACAAGCGCCGGTTCAGCTGGGGCCCTACGGTCACCCAGCCGGTGAGCGTGATCGTGCCCGCGTACAACGAGAAGGAGTGCATCGCCAACACGATCAACTCCCTGACGCAGTCCACGCACCCCATCGAGATCATCGTCGTCGACGACGGCTCGACGGACGGCACCTCGGAGATCGTCGAGGCGATGGGCATCCCGAACGTCCGCGTCATCCGCCAGGAGAACGCGGGCAAGCCGGCCGCGCTCAACAACGGTGTGCGCAACGCCCGTTACGACATCGTCGTGATGATGGACGGCGACACCGTCTTCGAGCCGGACACCGTGCGGCAGCTCGTGCAGCCGTTCGCGGACCCGGAGGTCGGCGCGGTCGCGGGCAACGCCAAGGTCGGCAACCGCAACACGATCATCGGCGCCTGGCAGCACATCGAGTACGTGATGGGCTTCAACCTCGACCGCCGCATGTACGACCTGCTGCGCTGCATGCCGACGATCCCCGGCGCGATCGGCGCGTTCCGCCGCGAGGCGGTCCTTCAGGTCGGCGGCATGAGCGAGGACACCCTCGCCGAGGACACCGACATCACCATCGCCATGCACCGCGCGGGCTGGCGGGTCGTCTACCAGGAGCACGCCAAGGCGTGGACCGAGGCGCCCGGTTCGCTCAAACAGCTCTGGTCCCAGCGCTACCGCTGGTCGTACGGGACGATGCAGGCGCTGTGGAAGCACCGCAAGTCCCTCACGGACAAGGGGCCCTCGGGCCGCTTCGGCCGGGTCGGCATGCCGCTGGTGGTCATCTTCCAGATCATCACGCCCGTCTTCGCCCCGCTCATCGACGTGTTCACCATCTACTCGATGATCTTCGTCGACTTCTGGGCGTCCCTGGCGGCGTGGATCGCGGTCCTCGTCATCCAGCTCATCTGCGCCGCGTACGCCTTCCGGCTCGACCGGGAGAAGTACCGGTACCTGCTGATGCTGCCGCTCCAGCAGCTCGCCTACCGGCAGATGATGTACCTCGTGCTGATCCACTCCTGCGTCACCGCCCTCACCGGCGGCCGGCTGCGCTGGCAGAAGCTCAAGCGCACGGGCGAGGTCGGCACCCCGGCCGGAGCGAGCTGATGAGCTGGGGCCCGGAGCAACAACAGGGTCACGGATACGGCTACGGGCAGGGGCAGAGCCACGGCTACGGGCAGGGGCACGGCTACGGACAGCCGCAGCCCTACGCCCAGCCGCAGGCCCAGCCGTACGGCCAGCCGCAGCCGTACCCGCAGCAGTACGGCCAGGGCTATGTCCAGCCGTACGAGGAGCCCTGGCAGTACGCCCCGGAGGAAGCGGAACCGGGACCGGAACCGGCGGACGTCGAGACCACGGCCCGGATGGACCCCGTACGGGCCGCGCCGGTCTCGCCCGTCCCGCCGGCCCCGCCGGAGGAACCCGCACCCAAGCCGAAGGGCGGCGGGCGCGACCGGTACTTCGACGCGCTGCGCGCCGTCGCGCTGGTCCGCGTCGTGACGTACCACACCTTCGGCTGGGCCTGGGCGGGCATGGTCTTCCCGTCCATGGGCGTGATGTTCGCGCTCGCCGGCACGCTGATGGCCAAGTCGCTGGAGCGGCCCGCGCTGAAGGTGATCAAGAGCCGGATCCGGCGGCTGCTGCCGCCGTTCTGGTTCTGGGGGATCTTCGTCGTGATCGCGATGCTGATCCACGACTGGATGCCGGGCTGGCAGATCGTCTACTGGGTGGTTCCGCTCGGCGACCCGCCGGGCAACGCCTGGGGCGAACAGGCCTGGGAGATCCTCTGGTACCTGCGTACGTACCTGTGGTTCGTGCTGCTCTCCCCGGTGCTGCTCAAGGTGTTCCGCAAGGCGCCGATTCCGGTGCTGCTGCTGTCGCTGGTGCCGATCCTGGTCTTCCAGTACGCGTGGCAGCCGCCGGACGACCGGTTCGGCAGCGCGCTGACGGACCTGGCCATCTTCCTGTTCTGCTGGCTGGTCGGCTTCGCGCACCGCGAGGGCGTCCTCCAGCGGCTGCGCCCGGCCGTCGTCGTCCTGCTGTCGCTCGCGGCGCTGGCCTACGGCGGCTGGTACGCCCTGGCGCACCAGGCCGAGTTCGGCACGTACGACCTGGACGACGTCCCCGTGGCGCAGACCTTCTGGTCGGCCGGGTTCGTGACGCTGCTGATGTACTTCAAGGCGTACTACGAGGTCGACTTCGCCTGGCTGGCCCGCTTCAAGAAGCTCGACCGGATTGTGACGATCTTCAACGGGCGGGCGGTGACGATCTACCTCTGGCACGAGATCGCGCTGATCCTCGCGGTGCCGGTGGTCGACCAGTTCTGGAAGGTGCCCGCGTTCGAGAAGTACCTGCCGCTGGAGAGCCAGTGGTTCATGTTCGGCATCGGCTGGATCCTGATCTGGATCGCGATCCCGCTCTTCGGCTGGGTCGAGGACGTCGCGGCCAGGAAGCGGCCGAGGCTGCTGCCCTGAGGGTCCCGTCTCCATGGGGCCCCGGCACGGGCCCGGCACGGGTTCCGGCAGGGGGGAGACGGACCGGCGTACGGGCCGGGCGCTGGAGAGTCGCCCGGCCCGTACTGCCACAATGGACACGTGACCCGCGCATCCCTGAACAAGCAGCCGCACGAAGTCGCCTCGATGTTCGACGACGTCGCGGAACGCTACGACCTGACGAACGACGTGCTGTCGCTCGGCCAGGACCGGCTGTGGCGCAGGGAGGTCGCGAAGGCGGTCGACGCCCGGCCCGCGCAGAAGGTCCTCGACCTCGCCGCCGGGACCGCCACCTCCTCGCTGCCCTTCGCCCGCACCGGCGCGTACGTCGTCCCCTGCGACTTCTCCCTCGGGATGCTCAGGGTCGGCAAGAGGAACCACCCCTGGCTGCCGCTGACGGCGGGCGACGCCACGAAGCTCCCGTTCAAGGACGACACCTTCGACGCGGTGACGATCTCCTTCGGGCTGCGCAACGTGCAGGACACGGACGCGGCGCTGCGCGAGCTGTACCGGGTGACCCGGCCCGGCGGGCGCGTGGTGATCTGCGAGTTCTCGCACCCGACGTGGACGCCGTTCCGCACCGTCTACACCGAGTACCTGATGCGCGCCCTGCCGCCGGTGGCCCGCGCGGTGTCGTCCAACCCCGACGCGTACGTCTACCTCGCCGAGTCCATCCGCGCGTGGCCCGACCAGCCGGGGCTGGCCGAGCGCCTGGGCAAGGCGGGCTGGTCGAAGGTCGCCTGGCGGAACCTGACCGGCGGGATCGTCGCCCTGCACCGGGGCTACAAGCAGGTCTGAACCGGGCCCTGGCGGCTCCGTACCCGGGACAACACGCGGGGGCGAATCGGGCGTTGACCCGGTTCGTCCGCACAAAAGGGCGTGTTGAAGGGAACCGGTCAATGGGAAACTCATGTCCGTTGATTACGCCTGACCACTCACGGCCACGGCGCGAGTTCCCCGATGACGGAGCGTTTCCATGGCGTCGTACTGCCCGCACTGCGGGGCCGCGGTCCCGGACGAGGCCCGCTTCTGCATGAAGTGCGGCCGCGAGCGCCCGACGCCGCCCGCCGACGCGCCTCCGACACCGGCGGCACCCGCCGCGCCGCCCGCACCGCCGGCCACCGCATCCGCGCCTCCGGGTGCCGCACCCGTGACCCCGGCTTCCGTGCCCGCGCCTCCGGGTGCCGCACCCGTGACCCCAACTTCCGTGCCCGCGCCTCCGGCTGCCGCACCTGCAACCCCGGCTTCCGTGCCCGAGCCCCCTTCCGTCGCTCCGTCCGTCGCGCCCGCACCCCCGTCCGTCGCACCCGCCGCCGCGGCTCCGGCCGTGGCTCCGACTGTGGTGGCTCCGGGGAGTCCGCCGCCGCTCGGGCCGCCGCCTCCACCGGTGTACGCGCCCGGGCCCGCCGCGCCCTCCCCGCTCGGCGCGTTCCTCGGGCGGACCTTCCGCGGCGACTGGGCCGGGGCGGCCCGCGCCGCGCTGTGGCCCGTCGGCCTGCTGCTGATCTCGGCCGTGGCGCTGGCCATCCCCTCGTACGGGCAGGACGACGACGTCGTCATCGGGTTCGGCGACCGGATGCAGATCGCGCTCGCCGTGCTGCTCCAGGCGCTCGGCGGCGGGTTCGAGGCGAAGACGGCCACCGGTTCGCGGTACGCGGACGGGGGTTGGTCGGACTTCGGCACCGAACTCGGCGGCGTCGGACAGCTCTCGCTGATCCCGCTGACGGTCACCGCGCTGTGGATCGTCGCGCTGATCGTCGGCGCGCGGCTGATGCGCACCCGCATCGCCGCGCGCGGCCCGCAGAGCCCGACCGCCGGACTCGAAGCGGCCGTCCGCGTCGCCCTCCTGGTGACCGGCGCCGTCCTGCTGACCGGCCTGTTCGCCCGGCCCACCGTCGCCGGGGCGGTCAAGGTCTCCTCGTCGCCGGTACTGGCCGCGCTCGGCGCGCTGCTGCTGGGCCTGGCGGTGGCGGGCGGCGTGCTGCACCGCGACGACCTGGCGCAGTGGCTCGCCGCGCGCCCGGCCGCCCGCGCGGTCGTCCGGGCGACCGGCACCGCCCTGCGCGCCCTCACCGTCGTCCTCGCGCTGTGCTCGGTCGTCGCGTTCGTGTGCGTGGTGCGGTGGGACAACGCCGTCCACGGGTCCGACTACGAGGGCTCGGACGGATCGCTGCTGCTCGTCACCCTGTTCCTGCTGCCCAACCTGGCGGTGATGGCCCTGGGACTGTCCTGGGGCGCGCCCGTCGAGGCGGAGGGCACGGGCAGTTCACCGTTCGGCGGCGGGTACGAGCGCGAGGCCTTCGGGCTCGGTGAACTCGGCGACGTGGTCAACGACTGGGCCGTCGTGGGCGCGCTGGCGCTCGGTCTGGTCAGCGCGCTCGTCGTCGGCGTCATGGCCGCGCGCCGCTCGGCGGACCGGCGCGAGCAGATGACGGCGGCGGGCGTCTTCTTCGTACTCTTCCTGCTGCTGGCCGGGATCGGCGGCTTCAGCGCGGAGGCGGGCGGCGGCACGTCGGACGGCTCCGGCTACGGATCGGACTACGGATCGGACTACGGGTCCGGCTTCGACGGCGGTTACGGCTCCGACTACGGCTCCTCCGGGCTCGGTTCGGGCGGCGACTTCGGCTGGTGGGGGACGAGCGACGGTGTCGCCGGGTCGGTCCAGGTCGGGCTGAGCCTCACGGAGGCGCTGCTCTTCGGCCTGCTGTGGGTCTTCGCCGCGGCCTTCCTCGCGCCGTACCTCATGCGGATGGCGGGGGCCCGGACGCATCTCGTCGCGCCGCCGGTACCGCCGGCGCCGGCGGGCGCGCCCACGGGGCACCTGCCGTTCCGGACCCAGGTTTCGGATCAGACCCGGACGCAGGCTCTGCCCGAGGTTCCGTCGGTCCCGCCCGTCCCCGGGTCCCGCCGCCGCACGCTGGTCTGGGTGGTCACCATCCTCGTCGCGTTCCTGGTCGGGGGCGGGGCCGCGGCCGGGGTGATCGTGTGGCAGGACCACCGCTCCGGGGGCGGTTCGGACAAGGGCGCGGGCCAGCCGCGGTCGGCGCCCACCGCGGACCGGGAGTCCGGATCGAGCAGCCCCGACGCGGAGCCCGGCGACGACATCACCGCCGCCGCCGAGGTCCCCGGCGGCTACCACCGGCTGAACGACCCGCTGGGCTTCTCCTTCGCCGTCCCCGAGGTCTGGACGCGCGAGAACGTCGAGGACGGCACGCAGGTGACGTACGCGGGTCCGACCGGCATGGAGCACATCAAGGTCGGCGTCATCGCGGACGCGGGCTACACCTCGTACGAGAACTTCCTGGCGCTGGAGGAGACCGCCGCGAAGAAGGACGACGACTACCGGCGGGTCGAGCTGGAGGAGAACACCTTCCAGGGGCACGCGGGCGCCGTCTGGGAGTACACGTACACCGACGAGTCGGGCCGGACCGTGCACGCCGCGGACCAGAGTTACGTGGCCGACGACGGGACCGAGTACGCGATCATGATCGTCGGCCGGGACGACATCTGGGAGAGCGGTGTCGCGGACACCTTCCGCGTGGCCCTTGAGACCTGGCAGACCGAGTGAGCGCGCGCGGAGTCCGGGGCCGGGCCCCGGCCCCGGACTTCCAGCGTGTCAGCCGCCCATCCCGGCGCCGCCGACCGGGTCCCCGCTCACCCGGACGCCTTCCGGGAGCGGCCCGTCGGGGCTTGTCCACCTGAGGATGTCGGACGGATCGGCCGGTTCGTCGAGTTCGCGGCGCAGCCCGCCCGGCGGCGGACCGGGCCGGCGCGGCTCCCGCACCCCGGCACCGCCGCCGCCCTCGCCCTCGCCGAGGTCGAACCAGACGGTGACCGCGGCGCCGCGCGGCACCTCGACACCCGGCGGCGGGTACTGGCGCACGACGTAGTCGACGGTGGCGAAGCGGAAGTCGGGCCGGTCCGGCGCGACGAGCAGCAGACCTCTCGCCGCGGCGTTCTCGCGCGCGTCCACGGCCATCAGACCGACGAGCTTCGGAACTCGGACTTCGGGTGTTTCGGGCGTTATGTGCACGGAGCTCACCCCCAGCGGTACCCGCAGGGTAAGCCCCGGCCGGGGTTCAGGCCAGTGACAGTCGGTAGCAGTGTCCCTCGCGCTTGCCCACGGGCGTGGTGAACCGTTCCGCGAGGTCCATGCCGAGCCGCCGTGTCACCGCGATGGAGCGTTCATTGCGCGCGTCGACCATGGCGACGACGCTCCGTACACCCGCCGCGCGCAGCCGCTCCAGGGTCGTGGCCGCGGCGGCGCTGACATACCCGCGGCCCCAGTGCTCGCGGCCGAGCCGCCAGCCGATCTCGATCTCGCCCTTCGGACCCCACTCGTACGGCCAGGGCTGGGCGCCGGTGAAGCCGAGCACCTCGCCCGCGGACCCGGTCATCGTCCAGAAGCAGAAACCGCGCTCGGCGTCGTGCCGGCGCTGGCGGGCCGTCAGCTCCTCGTACACCGACAGTTCGGCCGCCTTGCCCCCGTGGAACTCCATCACCTCCGGGTCGGCGAAGATGCGGTGCCAGGCGAATGCGTCCTCGTCGGTGGGGACGCGCAGCTTCACTGCGGGGAGCGGTCGGTTCACTGGGGCAGCCCTTCAGCCGGGTGATCTGTGCCGCTGCATAGACTGCCCATGTCCTGTGCCCGTCAGCACGCAATTTCCGAACCTTGGGGAGATCCCGCCGTGACCGAGCCCCAACCCCTCTCCGAAAACACCGCGGACGTCATCGTCGTGGGTGCCGGGCCAGCCGGTTCCACCACCGCGTACTACCTGGCGAAGGCCGGGCTCGACGTGCTGCTCCTGGAGAAGACCGCCTTCCCGCGGGAGAAGGTGTGCGGCGACGGTCTGACCCCGCGCGCCACCAAGCAGCTCGTCTCCATGGGCATCGACATCTCGGAAGAGGCCGGCTGGCTGCGGAACAAGGGCCTGCGCATCATCGGCGGCGGCGTCCGGCTCCAGCTCGACTGGCCGGATCTCGCCTCGTACCCGGACTACGGACTGGTGCGCAAGCGCGACGACTTCGACGAGCAGCTGGCCCGCCAGGCGCAGAAGGCGGGCGCCCGGCTGTACGAGCGCTGCAACGTCGGCGCCCCGATCACCGACGAGCGCACCGGCCGTATCACCGGCGTCCACGCCAAGCTCGGCGAGGACAAGCGCGAGGTCACCTTCCACGCGCCGCTGGTCGTCGCGGCCGACGGCAACTCGACCCGGCTCTCGCTGGCGATGGGGCTGCACCGCCGTGAGGACCGCCCGATGGGCGTCGCGGTGCGCACGTACTTCACCTCCCCGCGCCACGAGGACGACTACCTGGAGTCCTGGCTGGAGCTGTGGGACCGCCGCGGCCCCGGCGAGGACCGGCTGCTGCCGGGCTACGGCTGGATCTTCGGCATGGGCGACGGCACGTCCAATGTCGGTCTCGGCGTGCTGAACACCTCCGACTCCTTCAAGGAGCTGGACTGGCGCGAGGTCCTGAAGGCGTGGTGCGCGTCCATGCCGGAGGACTGGGGCTACACCCCCGAGAACATGACGGGCCCGATCCGCGGCGCGGCCCTGCCGATGGCCTTCAACCGCCAGCCGCACTACACCAAGGGCCTGCTGCTCGTCGGCGACGCCGGCGGCCTGGTGAACCCGTTCAACGGCGAGGGCATCGCCTACGCCATGGAGTCGGGCCAGATCGCCGCGGACGTCATCGTCCAGGCGCACGCGCGGGCCACCCCCGGCCAGCGCGAACTGGCCCTCCAGCGCTACCCGCGCGTCCTGAAGGACACCTACGGCGGCTACTACACCCTCGGCCGCGCCTTCGTGAAGCTGATCGGCAACCCGAAGGTCATGAAGATCGCCGCCCAGCGCGGTCTGACCCACCCGCTGCTGATGAAGTTCACGCTCAAGATGCTCGCGAACCTCACGGACCCGACGGGCGGCGACGCGATGGACCGCATCATCAACGGCCTGTCGAAGGTGGCGCCGAAGGCGTAGGGCGGTCCGGCGGCCCGTTCACGGACTTCCGCGCCACGGCTGAGGGGCGTCTCCCGCGGGAGACGCCCCTCAGCCGTTCTCGACCCGTCGGTCAGAGCACCCGCACCGCTCCGGTGGCCGGGTAGCCCGAAAGGTCCTGAATGACCACGCCCTTGGAGGGGTTGGCGGCGTCCAGGTACTGACCGTCCCCGATGTACACACCCACGTGGTACGCCGAGCCCGCCGCACCCCAGTACAGGATGTCCCCGACCTGGATGTTCGACAGGGAGACCGGCGTACCGGCCGTCGACTGGGCCTCCGAGACGCGCGGCAGGTCCACGCCGGCCTGCCGGAAGGCGGCCTGCACGAGGCCCGAGCAGTCCCACGAGTTCGGGCCGGTGCCGCCCATCACGTAGGCGTCGCCGACCTGGGCCTTGAGGAAGGCGATGACGGTGGCGACGCTGCCGCTGGCGGGCGCCGAGACGTCCGCGGAGGCGGAGGCGGTGGTGGCCAGGGTGGTGCGCTCGGTCGAGCGCGAGGCGGCCTTGGCGGCGGCGGCCTTCCGCTCGGCCTCCGCCTTCTTCTTCGCCTCGGCCTTCTTCTCGGCGTCGGCCAGGTCGGCCTTGGCCTGCTTGGCGGCCTTGGCCGCGGCCGCGTCGCGCTCCGCCTGCAGTTCGTAGTTGGCCGCCGCCTGCTGCGTGGCGTCCGCCGACTGGGCGACCTGGGTGGCCAGGTCCGCCGTCAGCGTCGGCAGCTCCAGGGTCTGCGTCACGGGCTCGGCCGCGCTCGCCGAACCGGCCGCCCCGGCCACGGCCAGGGTGCTGAGAACGCCACCGGCAACTCCGGCGCGCATCGCGAGCGTCGAGGACGCGTTGCGGCGGGGTTTCCGGTGGCTGCGTATGTGAGCGGTGTGGGACATGGGTACAACCGGTACCAGGGGCTCCCTCATACCTTCAAGAAACGTGTGGTCCGCCACAGTTGTTCAACAGGAGCCCGAAACTCGCGCGCATCGCCGTCTTCTGACGCCGTAACGGGCATTGCGGACGAAGTTGATCACACCTGTGATCATGGGCTTTCTGTATTACGTCCGAATTGCCCCGCGCTTACCACTGGTTGCAGCCGGTGGCCAAGCCCGGTTTTCCCGGGATGGGTGCCGATGTGGCGCAGGTCACGGAACGGTCACCGCGGGAAGGGCGTCCCGCGCGGGGTCCGACGGGTCGCCGGCGCTCGTGAACGCGCGCACGTGTCCGCATCCGTCCGTATCGCTCCCCCGGGGTGTGAACGGGTGCCTCTATCAAGCGATCCGGTCCAGCGCCAATTTGCTAGTAGCGGCGGCCTCTTGATAATGCAACACCGCCCCGACCAGCGGTGACGCGCGAGAATGTCACCTCTTGGTGATCAGTCGGCTGCTTCGCGTACGAAGATCACCGCTCATCCGACTTCATGATCCTTCGCCGGGTGGTGGAGATCACAAAGTAGTTCGGGACCCCCGTGTCGCAGATCACAGACCGGCAGGCATAAGATGCGGGGCAGTTGGGCTTGTGACCTGCTTCACATGTACGCGATCTTCGTCGGGACGCACGGGGTCTGCGGGACGAGTGGGCTGGGAGTTCGCCCGACGCAACCGCCAGCAGTCAGTGCCGACTGAGAGGAGCGAGGAGCGTGAACGCGTATGCGCCGATCCTCGTACTGGGAGCCCTCGGGGCAGGCTTTGCGATCTTCTCCGTGGTGATGGCCACGCTTGTCGGTCCAAAGCGATACAACCGGGCCAAGCTCGAGGCCTACGAGTGCGGTATCGAGCCGACGCCCACGCCGGCCGGCGGCGGCCGTTTCCCCATCAAGTACTACCTGACGGCGATGCTCTTCATCGTCTTCGACATCGAGATCGTCTTCCTCTACCCCTGGGCCGTCACCTTCGACGCCCTGGGTGTTTTCGGGCTCGTGGAGATGCTGCTCTTCGTGCTCACCGTCTTCGTCGCGTACGCGTACGTATGGCGGCGCGGCGGCCTGGAATGGGACTGAGGGGCCTTTAGGACATGGGACTCGAAGAAAAGCTGCCGAGCGGATTCCTGCTGACCACCGTCGAGCAGGCCGCGGGCTGGGTGCGCAAGGCGTCCGTCTTCCCCGCCACGTTCGGACTCGCCTGCTGCGCCATCGAGATGATGACCACCGGCGCCGGGCGCTACGACCTGGCCCGCTTCGGCATGGAGGTCTTCCGCGGCTCACCGCGGCAGGCCGACCTCATGATCGTCGCCGGCCGGGTCAGCCAGAAGATGGCGCCCGTGCTGCGGCAGGTCTACGACCAGATGCCGAACCCCAAGTGGGTGATCTCCATGGGGGTTTGTGCGTCATCCGGCGGAATGTTCAACAATTACGCCATTGTGCAGGGTGTCGACCACATCGTCCCGGTCGACATCTATCTGCCCGGCTGTCCGCCCCGGCCCGAGATGCTGATGGACGCGATCCTCAAGCTCCACCAGAAGATCCAGACCTCCAAGCTCGGCGTGAACGCGGAGGAAGCGGCCCGCGAGGCGGAGGAAGCGGCGCTCAAGGCGCTCCCCACCATCGAGATGAAGGGCCTGCTGCGGTGAGCGACGCGACCATCGAGACGAAGGGGCCTGGTGCGGTGAGCGACGTGGCCTTCGAGACGAAGGGGCCTGGCGCGGTGAGCGGCGTGGCCTTCGAGACGAAGGGCCTGCTGCGGTGAGCGACGCGAACGGCGCCGGCGACGGCGCGAACCCCGAGCAGGATCTCAGCGCCTCCCGGCTCCCGGGGCAGCGCGGCGACCAGGGCGAGGAGATCCGCGTCCAGCGCGGCATGTTCGGTGCCGACAACGGCGGCGACACCTCCGGCTACGGCGGCCTTGTCCGCTCGATCCGGCTCCCCGGGGCGTCCGCCCGCCCCTACGGGGGCTGGTTCGACGAAGTGGCCGACGAACTCGAAGGCGCCCTGGAGGAGCAGGACCTCCTGCCGGAGAACGCCATCGAGAAGACGGTCGTGGACCGCGGCGAGCTGACCTTCCACATCGAGCGCGAGCACCTGCTCCGCGTCGCCCGCACCCTGCGCGACGACCCGGCGCTCCGCTTCGAGCTGTGCACCGGCGTCTCCGGAGTGCACTACCCGGGCGACAAGGGCCGCGAGCTGCACGCCGTCTACCACCTGCGCTCGCTCACCCACAACCGGCTGATCCGCCTCGAAGTCAGCGCCCCCGACGCGGACCCGCACATCCCGTCGCTGGTCTCCGTCTATCCGACGAACGACTGGCACGAGCGCGAGGCCTACGACTTCTTCGGGCTCGTCTTCGACGGCCACCCGGCGCTGACGCGGATCATGATGCCCGACGACTGGCAGGGCTTCCCGCAGCGCAAGGACTACCCCCTCGGCGGCATCGCCGTCGAATACAAGGGCGCCCAGATCCCGGCTCCGGACCAGCGGAGGTCGTACTCGTGAGCACACAGACCCCTTCTTCCGCCTCGGGAACCCGCGAGACCACCGAGGGCACCGTCTACACGGTCACCGGCGGTGACTGGGACGAGGTCGTCCAGACCGCGGCCAAGGCCGACGACGAGCGGATCGTCGTCAACATGGGCCCCCAGCACCCGTCCACCCACGGAGTGCTCCGGCTCATCCTGGAGATCGAGGGCGAGACCGTCACCGAGGCCCGCTGCGGCATCGGCTATCTGCACACCGGCATCGAGAAGAACCTCGAGTTCCGCACGTGGACGCAGGGCACCACGTTCGTGACGCGCATGGACTACCTGACGCCGTTCTTCAACGAGACGGCGTACTGCCTGGCCGTCGAGAAGCTCCTCGGCATCGAGGACCACGTCCCCGACCGCGCCTCGGTCATCCGGGTGCTCCTGATGGAGCTGAACCGGATCTCCTCCCACCTGGTGTGCATCGCCACCGGCGGCATGGAGCTCGGCGCCACCACGATCATGATCTACGGCTTCCGTGATCGTGAACTCGTTCTCGACATCTACGAGCTCATCACCGGCCTGCGCATGAACCACGCGTACGTCCGGCCGGGCGGACTCGCCCAGGACCTGCCGCCCGGCGCGGTGGACCAGATCCGCGAGTTCGTGAAGAAGATGAAGAAGAACCTCCCCGAGTACGACAAGCTCGCCACCGGGAACCCCATCTTCAAGGCGCGCATGCAGGACGTCGGCTATCTGGACCTGGCCGGCTGCATGGCCCTCGGCGCCACCGGACCGATCCTGCGCTCCGCGGGCCTCCCGCACGACCTGCGCAAGGCCCAGCCGTACTGCGGCTACGAGACCTACGACTTCGAGGTGCCGACCGCCGACACCTGCGACTCCTACGGGCGGTTCCTGATCCGCCTGGAGGAGATGCGCCAGTCGCTGAGGATCATCGAGCAGTGCCTCGACCGGCTCGCCCCGGGACCGGTCATGGTCGCCGACAAGAAGATCGCCTGGCCCGCCCAGCTCGCGCTCGGCCCCGACGGTCTCGGCAACTCCCTGGACCACATCAAGAACATCATGGGCACCTCCATGGAGGCCCTGATCCACCACTTCAAACTGGTCACCGAGGGCTTCCGCGTCCCCCCGGGCCAGACGTACGCGGCGGTCGAGTCGCCCAAGGGAGAACTCGGCGTGCACGCCGTGTCCGACGGCGGCACCCGCCCCTACCGGGTCCACTTCCGGGACCCGTCCTTCACCAACCTTCAGGCCATGGCGGCGATGTGCGAGGGCGGCCAGGTCGCCGACGTCATCGTCGCCGTCGCGTCCATCGACCCCGTGATGGGAGGCGTCGACCGGTGACCACCACCCCCTCGGAACAGGGCGTCAGCCTGGGCATGCCCCAACTGCCGCCCCCGGCCTACCCGGACGACGTCCGCGCCCGGCTGGAGACGGACGCGCGCGACGTCATCGCCCGCTACCCCGACTCCCGCTCCGCCCTCCTGCCGTTGCTGCACCTCGTGCAGGCGGAGGAAGGCCACGTCACGCGCACCGGCATGCAGTTCTGCGCCGATGTGCTGGGCCTGACCACGGCCGAGGTCACCGCGGTCGCCACCTTCTACACCATGTACCGGCGCAAGCCCTCGGGCGACTACCAGGTGGGCGTCTGCACCAACACCCTCTGTGCGGTCATGGGCGGTGACGCGATCTTCGAGGCGCTCCAGGACCACCTGGGCGTCGGCAACGGGGAGACCACCGGCGACGGCAAGGTCACCCTGGAGCACATCGAGTGCAACGCGGCCTGCGACTACGCGCCCGTCGTGATGGTCAACTGGGAGTTCTTCGACAACCAGACCGTGGACTCCGCCAAGCGCCTCGTCGACGACCTGCGCTCCGGAGCCCCGGTCGAGCCCACCCGCGGCGCCCCCCTGTGCACGTACAAGGAGACCGCCCGGATCCTGGCCGGCTTCCCCGACGCGCGCGAGGGCGCCGTCGAGGCGAGCGGCAGCGCGGGCCCCGCCTCGCTGATCGGCCTGCGGCTGGCCAAGGGCGAGACCACCCCCGCGCGCGTGGTCCACCCGCGCGGTGCGGGCGGCGCCCAGGACGGGCCCCACGACGGGCGGCACGACGGACCGCCGCACGAGCCGTCGCCGTCCGAGCACCTCAGCTCGCACGACGCGCCGCAGGACACCGCGGCCTCCGACCCGGCCCACCCCGCGGGTCCCGCCGCCGAGGAGGGGGAGTGATGAGCGTGTCCACCCACCAGGGGAGCGCGTCCCAGCCGGGCGCCGGCGGGGAGAGCAGCGCCGAGAAACTGCTCGCACCCGTGCTGTCGGCCTTCTGGGACGAGGAGAAGTCCTGGACCCTGGACGTCTACCGCAGGCACGAGGGGTACGAGGGCCTGCGCAAGGCGCTCGCCATGTCCCCGGACGACCTGATCGCCTATGTGAAGGACTCCGGGCTGCGCGGCCGGGGCGGCGCCGGATTCCCCACCGGGATGAAATGGCAGTTCATTCCGCAGGGCGACGGAAAGCCTCACTATCTAGTTGTCAACGCCGACGAATCGGAGCCTGGAACCTGCAAGGACATTCCGCTCCTCTTCGCGAACCCGCACAGCCTCATCGAGGGCATCGTGATCGCCTGCTACGCGATCCGTTCTTCGCATGCGTTCATCTATCTGCGGGGTGAAGTCGTCCCCGTACTGCGGCGGTTGCACGAGGCCGTACGGGAGGCGTACGCGGCGGGCTATCTCGGCGAGAACATCCTGGGCAGCGGACTCGACCTGGAACTCACCGTGCACGCGGGCGCGGGCGCGTACATCTGCGGTGAGGAGACCGCGCTGCTCGACTCGCTCGAAGGCCGCCGTGGCCAGCCTCGACTGCGTCCCCCTTTCCCTGCCGTCGCGGGCCTCTATGCGTGTCCAACTGTTGTGAACAACGTCGAATCGATCGCATCAGTTCCCGCGATCCTGAACAGAGGCAAAGACTGGTTCAGGTCGATGGGCAGCGAGAAGTCACCGGGCTTCACGCTCTACTCGCTCAGCGGCCACGTCGCCAACCCCGGCCAGTACGAGGCGCCGCTCGGCATCACGCTGCGCCAGCTCCTGGACATGAGCGGCGGCATCAGGCCCGGCCACCGGCTGAAGTTCTGGACGCCGGGCGGCTCCTCGACGCCGATGTTCACCGACGAGCACCTCGACGTCCCGCTCGACTACGAGGGCGTCGGCGCCGCGGGCTCCATGCTCGGCACCAAGGCGCTCCAGTGCTTCGACGAGACGACCTGCGTGGTGCGGGCCGTCACCCGCTGGACGGAGTTCTACGCCCACGAGTCCTGCGGCAAGTGCACGCCGTGCCGCGAAGGCACCTACTGGCTGGTGCAGTTGCTGCGGGACATCGAGGCCGGCAAGGGCGTCATCTCAGACCTCGACAAGCTGAACGACATCGCCGACAACATCAACGGCAAGTCGTTCTGCGCCCTCGGCGACGGCGCCGCCTCGCCGATCTTCTCCTCGCTGAAGTACTTCCGCGAGGAGTACGAGCAGCACATCACGGGCCGCGGCTGCCCCTTTGACCCGGCCAAGTCGACGGCTTGGGCCGACCGCACGGAGGTGAACGCATGACGGTGACCACCAGCGCTCCCTCCGGGGGCGGCGAGGCGGCCGTACCGCCGGAAGACCTCGTCTCGCTGACGATCGACGGAGTGGAGATCAGCGTGCCCAAGGGCACCCTGGTCATCCGCGCCGCCGAACAGCTCGGCATCGAGATCCCCCGGTTCTGCGACCATCCGCTCCTCGCCCCGGCCGGCGCCTGCCGCCAGTGCATCGTCGAGGTCGAGGGCCAGCGCAAGCCGATGGCGTCCTGCACGATCACCTGTACGGACGGGATGGTCGTCAAGACTCAACTGACCTCGTCCGTCGCCGAGAAGGCCCAGCACGGTGTGATGGAGCTGCTGCTCATCAACCACCCGCTGGACTGCCCGGTCTGCGACAAGGGCGGCGAGTGCCCGCTACAGAACCAGGCGATGTCGCACGGCAACGCCGAGTCCCGCTTCGAGGGCAAGAAGCGGACCTACGAGAAGCCGGTCCCCATCTCCGCCCAGGTCCTGCTGGACCGCGAGCGGTGCGTGCTGTGCGCGCGGTGCACCCGCTTCTCCAACCAGATCGCGGGCGACCCCATGATCGAGCTGATCGAGCGGGGCGCGCTCCAGCAGGTCGGCACCGGCGAGGGCGACCCCTTCGAGTCGTACTTCTCCGGGAACACCATCCAGATCTGCCCCGTGGGAGCGCTCACGTCGGCGGCGTACCGATTCCGCTCGCGCCCCTTCGACCTCATCTCCTCGCCGTCCGTCTGCGAGCACTGCGCCGGCGGTTGCGCCACGCGCACCGACCACCGGCGCGGCAAGGTCATGCGGCGCCTCGCCGCGAACGACGCCGAGGTCAACGAGGAGTGGATCTGCGACAAGGGGCGGTTCGGCTTCCGCTACGCGCAGCGGCCCGACCGGCTCACCACCCCGCTCGTCCGCTCCGCGGAAGGTGTCCTGGAGCCGGCCTCCTGGCCGGAGGCGCTCGCCGCCGCAGCCGAAGGGCTGCTCGCGGCGCGCGGCAGAACCGGCGTGCTGACCGGCGGCCGGCTCACCGTGGAGGACGCCTACGCGTACAGCAAGTTCGCGCGCGTGGCTCTCGACACCAACGACATCGACTTCCGCGCGCGCGTGCACAGCGCCGAGGAGGCCGACTTCCTGGCGGCCCGGGTCGCCGGACACGGCCGGGACCTCGACGGTACGGGCGTCACGTACGCCGCCCTGGAGAAGGCGCCCGCGGTGCTCCTCGTCGGACTCGAGTCCGAGGAGGAGACGCCCGGCGTCTTCCTGCGGCTGCGCAAGGCGTGGCGCGGACACGGGCAGCGGACCTTCGCGCTCGCCACGCACGCCACCCGCGGCCTTCACAAGGCGGGCGGCACGCTGCTGCCGGCCGCGCCCGGTACCGAGACCGAGTGGCTGGACGCGCTCGCCGCCGGTGTCGGCCTGGAGGGCGAGGGCGCCGAGGCCGCCGCGGCGCTGCGCACCGAGGGCGCGGTCATCGCCGTCGGCGAGCGGATGGCCGCCGTCGCGGGCGGCCTGACCGCCGCCGTACGGGCCGCGTCCGCGACCGGCGCACAGCTCGTGTGGATCCCGCGCCGGGCCGGGGAGCGCGGCGCGATCGAGGCGGGCGCGCTGCCGTCGCTGCTGCCGGGCGGGCGTCCGGCCACCGACCCGCGCGCGCGGGAGGAGGTCGCGGCCGTCTGGGGCGTCGCCGAACTCCCGCACCGTTACGGCCGCGACACCGGCGAGATCGTCGACGCCGCGGCGAGCGGCGCACTCGACGCCCTGGTGGTGGCCGGTGTCGAGGTCGCCGACCTGCCGGACCCGGCACGCGCGCGTGCCGCCCTCGCCGCGGTGGGCTTCCTGGTCTCGCTCGAACAGCGGCCCAGCGAGGTCACCGAGCACGCGGACGTCGTCCTGCCGGTCGCGGCCGTCGCCGAGAAGGCGGGCACCTTCCTCAACTGGGAGGGCCGGGCCCGGCTGTTCGAGGCCGCGCTGAAGCCGGACCAGATGACCCGCCGGCTGTCCCCGACCGACGCCCGGGTGCTCCAGATGCTGGCCGACGCCATGGACGTACACCTCGGGCTGCCGGACCTGCGCACCGCCCGCGCCGAGCTGGACCGGCTCGGCGCCTGGGACGGACCGCGGGCCACCGAACCGCTGGAGACCGGGGGAGTGCCGCCGCGGCCCGCCGCCGGGGAGGCCGTTCTCGCGGGGCACCGGCTGCTGCTCGACCAGGGCCGCCTCCAGGAGGGCGACGAGGCGCTCGCCGGGACGCGGCACGCGGCCCGCGCGCGCGTGTCGGCCGCCACCGCCGCCGAGGCGGGCGTCAAGGAGGGCGACCTCCTCGCCGTCACAGGGCCCGCCGGCGTCGTCGAACTGCCGCTCCAGGTCACCGAGATGCCGGACCGCGTGGTCTGGCTCCCGCTGAACTCCACTGGCACAGGCGTCGCCTCCGACACCGGGGCGCTGCCCGGCGCACTCGTCCGCATCGGCCCGGCGGCCCTTCCCGCCGAGACCCCCGAGGAGGTGGAGGCATGAGCGCGGACCTCGCCGCCGAAGACCTCTCCATGTTCGGCACCGACCCCTGGTGGCTCGTCGTCGTCAAGGCGGTGTTCTGCTTCGCCTTCCTGATGGTCACCGTGCTCTTCTCCATCGTGTGGGAGCGCAAGGTCGTCGCTTGGATGCAGCTGCGCATCGGCCCCAACCGGCACGGCCCCTGGGGCATGCTCCAGTCGCTGGCCGACGGCATCAAGCTGATGCTCAAGGAAGACGTCATCGTCAAGCGGGCGGACAAGGTCGTCTACGTCCTCGCGCCGATCGTCGCCGCCATCCCGGCCTTCATGGCCATCGCGGTGATCCCCTTCGGACCGGCCGGCAACGAGATCTCGATCTTCGGCCACCGCACCGCGATGCAGCTCACCGACCTGCCGATCGCGATGCTCTACATCCTCGCGGTCGCCTCGGTGGGCATCTACGGCATCGTGCTCGCGGGCTGGTCCTCGGGGTCGACGTACCCGCTCCTCGGCGGGCTGCGCTCCTGCGCGCAGATGATCTCCTACGAGATCGCCATGGGCGCCGCGTTCGCCTCGGTGTTCCTCTACTCGGGGTCCATGTCGACCTCGGAGATCGTCGCCCAGCAGCAGGACCGCTGGTACATCCTGCTGCTGCCGGTCTCGTTCCTGATCTACATCGTGACCATGG
Organism: Streptomyces sp. NPDC059785; assembly: GCF_042732375.1. Lineage (NCBI taxonomy): Bacteria > Bacillati > Actinomycetota > Actinomycetes > Kitasatosporales > Streptomycetaceae > Streptomyces > Streptomyces sp. NPDC059785. The sequence continues at coordinate 33,242 of NZ_JBHWHV010000045.1, read as the reverse complement.
TCGGCGAGACCAACCGCGCGCCGTTCGACATGCCGGAGTCCGAGGGCGACCTGGTCGGCGGCTTCAACACCGAGTACTCGTCCATCAAGTTCGCGATGTTCATGCTCGCCGAGTACGTGAACATGGTGACGGTCTCGGCCGTCACCACGACGCTCTTCCTGGGCGGCTGGCGGGCCCCGTGGCCGGTCAGCACCTTCTGGGAAGGCGCCAACCACGGCTGGTGGCCGATGCTCTGGTTCACGGTGAAGGTGCAACTGCTGCTGTTCTTCTTCATCTGGCTGCGCGGCACGCTCCCGCGCGTCCGCTACGACCAGCTCATGAAGCTCGGCTGGAAGGTCCTGATCCCGGTCTCCGTGGTCTGGCTGATGCTCGTCGCGACCGTGCGCGCCCTGCGCAACGAAGGCTACGACTTCGCCGACATCGCCCTCTACGCCGGCGGCGGCGTCCTCGTCCTGCTGCTGCTCTCGTTCGCCGCGGACATCTTCCGCGACCGCGGTGACGACGCCGACAAGGAGCGGGAGACGTCCGCCGGGTCCGCCGCCTTCGACCCGATGGCCGGTGGATTCCCCGTACCGCCGCTGCCCGGACAGGAGCTGCCGCCGGTGCCGCGGCGGCGCCCGCGCCGGGAGCGGGAGTTGATTGTCAGTGGTGGGTCCGATACTGCGAGTGACGGATCACTTGGCGGATCTCGTGACGGAAAGGAGGGGTCCGATGGCTGAGGAGCCGAAGGAGAGCGGGCAGACCAAGCCCGGCTTCCAGAACCCCGTGGCCGGCTTCGGCGTGACCTTCAAGGCCATGTTCAAGAAGCGGCTGACCGAGCAGTACCCGGAGCAGCCGAAGACCACCGCCCCGCGGTTTCACGGCCGGCACCAGCTCAACCGCCATCCGGACGGCCTGGAGAAGTGCGTCGGCTGCGAGCTGTGCGCCTGGGCCTGCCCCGCCGACGCGATCTACGTGGAGGGCGCGGACAACACCGACGAGGAGCGCTACTCGCCGGGCGAGCGGTACGGCCGCGTCTACCAGATCAACTACGCCCGCTGCATCCTGTGCGGGCTGTGCATCGAGGCGTGCCCCACGCGCGCGCTGACGATGACGAACGAGTTCGAGCTGGCGGACTCCAGCCGCGCCAACCTCATCTACACCAAGGAGCAGCTGCTCGCCGGTCTCGAGGACGGCATGGTCGACTCGCCGCACGCGATCTACCCGGGCACCGACGAGCAGGACTACTACCGCGGTCTGGTGACCGAGGCGGCGCCCGGCACGGAGCGCCAGGTGGCCCTGTCCAAGGGTGAGGTGCCACAGGAGGCCGCCTCCACCTTCGGCGACGACGAGCCGGCGTCGGAGAGGGTGATCGGCCGATGACCGCGCAGCTCGCCGCCGGCTCCGCCGCCACGCTGGCCGCCTACACGACCTCCACGGGCGAGGCGTTCCAGTTCTGGGTCCTCGGCACCGTCGCCGTGATCGGCGCCCTGTGCACCGTCTTCATGAGGAAGGCCGTGCACAGCGCGCTCTGTCTGGCCGGCACCATGATCATCCTCGCGGTGTTCTACCTCGCCAACGGGGCGTACTTCCTGGGCATCGTCCAGATCGTCGTCTACACGGGCGCGATCATGATGCTGTTCCTCTTCGTGGTGATGCTCGTCGGCGTCACCGCCGCGGACTCCCTGAAGGAGACCATCAAGGGCCAGCGCTGGCTGGCCCTGCTGTGCGGACTCGGCTTCGGCATCCTGCTGTTCGCGGGCATCGGCAACGCGTCCCTACAGGACTTCAACGGCCTGGCCAAGGCCAACGCGGACGGGAACGTGGAGGGCCTGGCCACCCTCATCTTCACGAAGTACGTGTTCGCCTTCGAGATCACCGGCGCCCTGCTCATCACGGCCACCGTCGGCGCCATGGTCCTCACCCACCGCGAGCGCACCGAGCGCGCGAAGACCCAGCGCGAGCTGTCCGAGCAGCGCGTGCGCGAGGGCAAGCATGTACCGCCGCTGCCCGCGCCCGGGGTCTACGCCCGGCACAACGCGGTGGACATCGCAGGCCTGCTGCCCGACGGCACGCCGTCCGAGCTGACCGTCAGCAAGACGCTGCGGGACCGCGGCCAGATCCGTGACGTGTCCACCGAGGCGCTGAACGACCTGCGGGCCCTGGAGCAGCGTGCCGAGGAGCGCCTGGAGCGCACGAAGACGGGGGAGGGCTCCAAGTGAACCCGGTCAACTACCTCTATCTCGCCGCCCTGCTGTTCACGATCGGCGCCACCGGCGTCCTGATCAGGCGGAACGCGATCGTGGTGTTCATGTGCGTCGAGCTGATGCTCAACGCCTGCAATCTCGCCTTCGTCGCCTTCTCCCGGCTGCACGGCAATCTCGACGGCCAGATCATCGCCTTCTTCACGATGGTCGTCGCCGCCGCGGAGGTCGTGGTCGGGCTGGCGATCATCGTGTCGCTGTTCCGTTCCCGCCACTCGGCCTCGGTCGACGACGCCAGCCTGATGAAGCTGTAAGGGGCCGCTGAATCGTGGAGAACTTGATTGCGCTGCTGGTAGCGGCGCCTCTGCTGGGAGCGGCCGTACTGCTGTGCGGCGGCCGGCGGCTCGATGCCGTCGGGCACTGGATCGGCACGGTCCTCGCGGCCGCCTCCTTCGTGATCGGCGCGGTCCTCTTCGCCGACATGCTGGGCAAGGACGCCGAACACCGCGAGATCGGCCAGCACCTGTTCAGCTGGATCCCGGTCGGGGGTTTCCAGGCCGACGTCTCCTTCCAGCTCGACCAGCTCTCGATGACGTTCGTGCTGCTGATCACCGGCGTCGGCTCGCTCATCCACGTGTACTCGATCGGGTACATGGAGCACGACGAGCGCCGCCGCCGCTTCTTCGGCTATCTGAACCTGTTCCTCGCGGCGATGCTGCTGCTCGTCCTCGCCGACAACTACCTCCTGCTGTACGTCGGCTGGGAGGGCGTCGGTCTCGCCTCATACCTGCTGATCGGCTTCTGGCAGCACAAGCCGAGCGCCGCGACCGCCGCGAAGAAGGCCTTCCTGGTCAACCGCGTCGGTGACATCGGCCTGTCGATCGCCATCATGCTGATGTTCACGACCTTCGGGACCTTCGCCTTCGGGCCGGTCCTCGACAGCGTGAGCCAGACCGGTGAGGGCAAGCTGACGGCCATCGGCCTGATGCTGCTGCTCGCCGCCTGCGGCAAGTCCGCCCAGGTGCCGCTCCAGTCCTGGCTCGGGGACGCGATGGAGGGTCCGACCCCGGTCTCGGCCCTCATCCACGCCGCGACCATGGTGACCGCGGGTGTGTACCTGATCGTCCGCTCCGGCGAGATCTTCAACAACGCGCCCGACGCGCAACTGGTCGTCACCGTGGTCGGAGCCGTCACACTCCTGTTCGGTGCGATCGTCGGTTGCGCGAAGGACGACATCAAGAAGGCGCTGGCCGGCTCGACCATGTCGCAGATCGGCTACATGGTGCTCGCCGCGGGCCTCGGCCCCATCGGCTACGTCTTCGCGATCATGCACCTGGTGACGCACGGCTTCTTCAAGGCCGGGCTGTTCCTCGGCGCCGGTTCCGTGATGCACGGCATGAACGACGAGGTCGACATGCGCAGGTACGGCGGCCTCAGGAAGTACATGCCGGTCACCTTCGTGACGTTCGGCCTCGGCTACCTCGCCATCATCGGCTTCCCGGGACTGTCCGGCTTCTTCTCCAAGGACAAGATCATCGAGGCGGCGTTCGCCAAGGGCGGCACCGAGGGCTGGATCCTCGGCGGCGCGGCCCTGCTCGGCGCGGCCATCACCGCGTACTACATGACGCGCGTGATGCTGATGACGTTCTTCGGCGAGGAGCGCTGGCGCAAGGCGGCGACCGCGTCCCCGGCGGAGCCGGACGTGGAGCCCGCCGCCGAGCACCGCGGCGAGACTGCGTCTGATCATGTCGCTGCCGCGACGGGCGAGCCGCACCCGCACGAGTCGCCCAAATCCATGACGATCCCGATGATCGTGCTGGCCTTCGGATCGGTCTTCGCCGGTGGCCTGTTCAGCATCGGCGACCGCTTCCTGCACTGGCTGGAGCCCGTCACCGGGCACTCGCACGGCGACTCCCCGGTCAGCGCCCTCACGGTCACGCTGGCCACCATGGTCGTCCTCGTCATCGGCGTCGCCGTGGCGTACGTCCAGTACGGGCGCCGGCCGGTCCCGGTCGTCGCCCCGCGCGGCTCGCTGCTCACCCGGGCGGCCCGCCGCGACCTGCTCCAGGACGACTTCAACCACGTGGTCCTGGTGCGCGGCGGCGAACACCTCACGCGCTCGCTGGTGTACGTCGACCACACCCTGGTCGACGGAGTCGTCAACGGCACGGCGGCCTCGGTCGGCGGGCTCTCCGGGCGGCTGCGCAGACTCCAGAACGGCTACGCGCGCTCGTACGCGGTCTCGATGTTCGGCGGTGCGGCGGTCCTCATCGCCGTGACCCTGCTGATGAGGGCGGTCTGATACCGATGTCCTTTCCTCTGCTGACAGCGACTGCGGCGCTCCCGGCCCTCGGTGCGGTCGCCACGGCCGCCGTGCCGGCCGCGCAGCGCGTCGCCGCCAAATGGCTGGCGCTGCTCGTCTCGCTGGCGACCCTCGTCCTGGCCGCGATCGTCCTGGTCCGCTTCGAACCGGGCGGCGACCGGTACCAGCTCACCGAATCCCACTCCTGGATCAAGGACTTCGGGGTGCGGTACGAGCTGGGCGTGGACGGCATCGGGGTGGCGCTCGTCGCGCTGACCGCGCTGCTGATCCCGTTCGTGATCCTCGCCGGCTGGCACGACGCCGACCCCCAGGAGACCGGCAGCAGGCGCTGGCGGCCGACCCAGGGCTTCTTCGCCCTGATCCTGGCCGTCGAGGCGATGGTGATCCTCTCCTTCGAGGCCACCGACGTCTTCCTCTTCTACATCTTCTTCGAAGCCATGCTCATCCCGATGTACTTCCTCATCGGCGGCTTCGGGGACCGTGCCCACGAGCACGGGGAGGAGACGGCGTCGACGCAGCGCTCGTACGCCGCGGTGAAGTTCCTCCTCTACAACCTGGTCGGCGGTCTGATCATGCTGGCCGCGGTGATCGGCCTCTACGTGGTCGCGGGGAACTTCTCGCTCCAGGAGATCGCCGAGGCCCGCGCGGGCGGCTCGCTGGACATGGCGACGAACACGGAGCGCTGGCTGTTCCTGGGCTTCTTCTTCGCCTTCGCGGTGAAGGCGCCGCTGTGGCCGCTGCACACCTGGCTGCCCAACGCCATGGGCGAGGCCACCGCACCGGTCGCCGTACTGATCACGGCCGTGGTCGACAAGGTCGGCACCTTCGCGATGCTCCGCTTCTGCCTCCAGCTCTTCCCGGAGGCGTCGAAGTGGGCGACGCCCGTCATCCTCGTACTGGCGCTGATCAGCATCATCTACGGGGCGCTGCTCGCGGTCGGGCAGCGCGACATCAAACGCCTGGTCGCGTACGCGTCGATCTCGCACTTCGGCTTCATCATCCTGGGCATCTTCGCGATGACCAGCCAGGGCCAGTCGGGCGCGACGCTCTACATGATCAACCACGGGATCTCGACGGCCGCCCTGATGCTGGTGGCGGGCTTCCTGATCTCGCGGCGCGGTTCGCGTCTGATCGCCGACTACGGAGGGGTGCAGAAGGTCGCCCCGGTGCTCGCCGGGACCTTCCTGATCGGCGGCCTGGCGACCCTGTCGCTCCCCGGACTCGCGCCCTTCGTGAGCGAGTTCCTGGTGCTGGTCGGCACGTTCTCGCGCTATCCGGCCGTCGGCATCATCGCCACCGTCGGCATCGTCCTCGCCGCGCTCTACACCCTCGTCCTCTACCAGCGGACGATGACGGGCCCGGTGAAGGCCGAGGTCGCGGAGATGCCCGACCTCAGAGTGCGTGAGCTGCTGGTCGTCGCGCCGCTGATCGCGTTGCTGATCTTCCTGGGCGTCTATCCGAAGCCGGTCACCGACATCGTCAACCCGGCGGTGCAGCAGACCATGTCCGACGTACACAAGAAGGACCCCAAGCCCGAGGTGGAGGCCGCCAAGTGAGCGCGAGCGCCGTCCACAGCCTGTGGACAACCGCGGCCGACCCGATCTCCAAGATCGACGCGCCGAAGATCGAATACGGGCAGTTGTCGCCCACGCTGATCGTCGTGGGAGCGGCGGTCGTCGGGGTGCTGATCGAGGCGTTCGTGCCTCGCAAGTCCCGGTACTACGCCCAGGTGTTCGTCTCCGCCGTCGCACTCGCCGCCGCCTTCGCCGCGGTCGTCGCGCTCGCGGCCGGCGGGTACGGCACGACCAAGGCGCACATCGCGGCCATGGGCGCCATCGCCGTCGACGGACCGGCCCTGTTCCTCCAGGGCACCATCCTGCTGGCCGGCCTGCTCGGCGTCTTCACCTTCGCCGAACGGCGGCTCGACCCCGAGGCGCACGGCAACCGGGTCGACTCCTTCGCCGCACAGGCCGCGTCCGTGCCCGGCAGCGACAGCGAGAAGGCCGCCGTCAAGGCCGGGTTCACCACCACCGAGGCGTTCCCGCTGCTGCTCTTCGCGGTCGCCGGCATGCTGGTCTTCCCCTCGGCCAACGACCTGCTGACGCTGTTCGTCGCCCTCGAGGTGTTCTCGCTCCCGCTGTACCTGCTGTGCGCCGTGGCCCGCCGCAAGCGGCTCATGTCGCAGGAGGCCGCGGTCAAGTACTTCCTCCTCGGCGCCTTCGCCTCCGCGTTCACCCTCTTCGGCATCGCCCTGCTGTACGGCTACGCGGGCTCGGTGTCGTACGCCACGGTCGCGCAGGTCGTCGACGGCACGGTGCAGAGCGTCGACCCGGCACTCGCGGGCACGATGGGGAACGACGCGCTGCTGCTGATCGGCGCCGCCATGGTCGTCATGGGGCTGCTGTTCAAGGTCGGCGCGGTGCCGTTCCACATGTGGACCCCGGACGTGTACCAGGGCGCGCCGACCCCGGTGACCGGTTTCATGGCGGCGGCGACGAAGGTGGCCGCGTTCGGCGCGCTGCTGCGTCTGCTGTACGTCGTCCTGCCCGGTCTGCGCTGGGACTGGCGGCCGGTCATGTGGGCCGTGGCGATCGTCACCATGCTGGGCGGCGCGATCGTCGCGATCACCCAGACCGACATCAAGCGGCTGCTCGCGTACTCGTCCATCGCGCACGCGGGCTTCATCCTCGCGGGCGTCATCGCGACGACACCGGACGGTGTCTCCTCCGTCCTGTTCTACCTGGGCGCGTATTCGTTCGTGACGATCGGCGCCTTCGCGGTCGTCACCCTGGTCAGGGACGCGGGCGGCGAGGCCACCCATCTGTCCAAGTGGGCCGGGCTCGGCCGCAGGTCCCCGCTGGTCGCGGCGGTCTTCGCGGTCTTCCTGCTCGCCTTCGCGGGCATCCCGCTGACCTCCGGGTTCGCGGGCAAGTTCGCCGTGTTCAAGGCGGCGGCGGAGGGCGGCGCGGGCACGCTCGTCGTGATCGGTGTGATCTCGTCGGCGATCGCCGCCTTCTTCTACATCCGTGTGATCGTGCTCATGTTCTTCAGCGAGCCCCGGCCCGAAGGCCCGACGGTCGCCGTGCCGTCCCCGCTGACCATGACGGCGATCGCGTTCGGAGTGGCGGTCACGCTGGTCCTCGGCGTGGCCCCGCAGTACTTCCTGGACCTGGCGAGCCAGGCGGGGGTCTTCGTGCGCTGACGCCACGCGCGCCCGCCTGCGTAAGGACGGCCCGGCCCCTTGGGAGGGGGGCCGGGCCGTCGGGTGTTCGGGCTACTGAGTGCGCTCGCGGCGTGCCCTGATGGCGGTGAGGTCGAGATCGACGGGGAACGGGGCGGCCACCTTCATGCGCTCCCGGAAGATCCCGACGCTGGTGTAGGCGCCGGTGGTCGGCTCCAGCTCGAAGGCGTGCACCACGGCGAGGCCCTTCTCGTTCTCGACGCGCCAGTAGTGAGGGATGCCCGCGCGGGCGTACTTGAGCGGCTTGGTCTGGCGGTCGCGGGAGACGGAGTCGGCGGAGACGACCTCGACGGCGAGGAGGACGGCTTCGGCGGGGAGACGGGTCTGGTCCCAGCTTTCGATCACATCGCCGCGGACGACGATCCCGTCCGGCTCGGGACGGTTCTGGCGGTCGATGTCGATGGTGAACCGGCAGAGCACCTCGAGATCTCCGGGAGCCGACACTTCGAGCCCCCGCCTGAAGACACAGACCGCACGTGAGTGGAAATGGCTCTGCGGGCACGCGAAGACCAGACTTCCGTCGATCAGCTCCGTGTGCGGCGGCAGATCCGGAAGCCGGTCGAGGTCGTCGGCGGTCCAGCCGCCCTCGGGCGGTCTGGGCCAGGCGGGCGCGGACGTCTCGGGCCGGCTGCTCACGGGTGTGTCCATGGAACGGAGTTTCGCCGGGCGTTTCGGATGGCGGGGCGCGAGGTCAGGGATCTCCCGCGTACGTGTGAACGAGTGCCGTGTCTTGACGCGGTGCCGCGGTCCCGTGCCGTTCCGAAGTGGGCGGCCTGTGGATAAGTCCGTGGGTGTCGGTGCGGGCCCCTATCGTGGACGCAGTGGTCGAGGAGGCCGGACGTACGGGGGACGGGACGATGAGCGGGACGGGTGTGATGACCGACATGGAGGCGCCGGCGGGACCGGCCGGAGCGGGCGGGACGCCGGACGGCGGTGACAGCGAGGCGCGCGCCACGCTGCACCGGATCTTCGGGTACGAGGCGTTCCGCGGGCAGCAGGAAGAGATCATCGAGCATGTGGTGACCGGCGGCGACGCCGTGGTCCTCATGCCGACCGGCGGCGGCAAGTCGCTCTGCTACCAGATCCCGGCCCTGGTCAGACCCGGTACGGGTGTGGTGATCTCCCCGCTGATCGCGCTGATGCAGGACCAGGTCGACGCCCTGCGGGCACTCGGCGTCCGCGCCGGGTTCATGAACTCCACGCAGGACTTCGACGAGCGCCGCGTGGTGGAGGCGGAGTTCCTCGCCGGTGAGCTGGACCTGCTCTATCTGGCGCCGGAGCGGCTGCGTCTTCAGGGCACGCTCGATCTGCTGTCGCGCGGGAAGATCTCGGTCTTCGCGATCGACGAGGCGCACTGTGTCTCCCAGTGGGGCCACGACTTCCGCCCCGACTACCTGGCCCTCTCCCTGCTGGGCGAGCACTGGCCCGACGTCCCGCGCCTCGCGCTGACGGCGACCGCCACGCACGCCACGCACGAGGAGATCACCCGGCGTCTGCACATGCCGGACGCCCGCCACTTCGTGGCCAGCTTCGACCGGCCCAACATCCAGTACCGCATCGTCCCCAAGGCCGACCCCAAGAAGCAGCTGCTGTCCTTCCTGCGCGAGGAGCACGCGGGCGACGCGGGCATCGTCTACTGCCTCTCGCGCAACTCGGTCGAGAAGACCGCCGAGTTCCTCTCGCGCAACGGCGTCGAGGCGGTGCCGTACCACGCGGGTCTCGACGCGGGCACCCGCGCGGCGCACCAGTCGCGGTTCCTCCGCGAGGAGGGCCTCGTCGTGGTGGCGACGATCGCCTTCGGGATGGGCATCGACAAGCCGGACGTCCGGTTCGTCGCCCACCTCGACCTGCCCAAGTCGGTCGAGGGGTACTACCAGGAGACGGGCCGTGCGGGCCGCGACGGAATGCCCTCGACGGCGTGGATGGCGTACGGGCTGCAGGACGTCGTCCAGCAGCGCAAGCTCATCCAGGGCGGTGAGGGCGACGAGGCGTTCCGCCGCCGGGCGGCCGCGCACCTGGACTCGATGCTCGCGCTGTGCGAGACGGCCCGGTGCCGGCGCTCCCAGCTCCTGGTCTACTTCGGCCAGGACCCGCAGCAGAGCGGCTGCGGCAACTGTGACACCTGTCTGACCCCGCCCGAGACCTGGGACGGCACGGTCGCCGCGCAGAAGCTGCTCTCCACGATCGTCCGGCTGAAGCGGGAGCGGGGGCAGAAGTTCGGAGCGGGGCAGATCGTCGACATCCTGCTCGGCCGGCGCACGGCCAAGGTGATCCAGTTCGACCACGACCAGCTCTCCGTGTTCGGCATCGGCGAGGATCTGCCCGAGTCCGAGTGGCGGGGCGTGGCACGGCAGCTGCTGGCCCAGGGCCTCCTAGCGGTCGAGGGGGAGTACGGGACGCTGGTGCTGACCGAGGCCAGCGGGTCGGTGCTGCGCGGCGACCTTCAGGTGCCGCTGCGCAAGGAGCCGCCCAAGCCGGTGTCGTCGCGGTCGGGGTCCGGTTCGGGCCGGGGCGAGCGCAAGGCGAAGGCCGCGGCGGCCGAGCTGCCCGCGGAGCTGGTGCCCGTCTTCGAGGCGCTGCGTTCCTGGCGCGCGGAACAGGCCAGGGAACAGGGCGTCCCGGCATACGTGATCTTCCACGACGCCACGCTCCGGGAGATCGCCACGCTCGCGCCGGCCTCGGTGGCCGAGCTGGGCACCATCAGCGGAGTGGGCGAGAAGAAGCTGACGACGTACGGGGAGGGAGTACTCGCGGTGCTCGCCTCGCTGAACGGGGCCTCCGGTGCGGCGGCCGACAGAGCACCCGGTGCCGGGTCCGGCGGGTCCGGTGCGGCACCGGACCCGGACTGGCCGGAGCTGGACGCCGAGCCGGAGCCGGAGGACTGGATATAGGGGACGCCCGGTCGAGCCGGAGGGCCGCCCCGCCGAGCTGGGCGGGCGGCCGGTCCGGCAGGGGTCACAGTGCGCGTGCGGCGTAAGCCCTGACGTCCGCGTCACTGTCCGACGTCGCCGTGGCGAGGGCCGCGAGGGCGTCCTCACGGGCTCCCGCGCGCAGATCCTCGCCGGTGCCCGCGCGTGCGTCCTCGCCGGTCCCGGCGTGGCGTACGAGTGACAGGACGGCGGCCTTGCGGACGTCGCCGTCCGGGTCGGCGAGGGCCTTGGCCAGCGCGGGTACCGCGGTCCCGGCGTCCGCGCCGGACAGGGCGGTGGCGCCGCCGGCCCGGACCTGCCAGGCGGTGGCGGCGCCGGCCCGGCTGCCAGGCCCGGCCGGCCTGCGCGGCGACGGCACGGGCGGCGAGATGGTCCGGGCAGCCGGTGTTCGAAAGCGCGCGCGTCGTGCGAGGCGCGGCTAGAGGGCGCGGCGCAGTCGGCCGCTCATGGTGATGCGGTCGCCGCGGAAGCGGATGAACTCCAGGTCCACGGGGCGGCCGTCCGCGAGGTGGGTGAGCCGTTCCAGCATCAGCACGGCCGAGCCGCGCGGTGCCTGGAGCACGGCCGCGGAGTGCGCGTCCGCGTTCACGGCCTCCAGGGTGATCTCGGCGTGCCCGAGCGGCCGGCCGGTGGCCGTCTCCAGCAGGCGGAAGACGTCCGTGTTCTCCAGGTCGGCGCCGAGCAGGGCGGTGCCGACGTCGAGCGGGATGTAGGTGAGGTCGAGGGAGAGGGGAGGCCGTCGAGGCGGCGCAGGCGTTCGATGTAGAGGACGTCGGCGCCGGGCGGTACGCGCAGGCGCTCGGCGACCGGGGCGGGGGCGGCCACCGGGCCGACGGTCCGTACCTCGTTGCTGACCTGGCCGTGTTCGCGAAGGGTCTCCGCGAGTCCCATCAGCCGGTCGGGACCGTGCGGGTACTTCTGGGCGACGACGACCGTGCCGACGCCGGGCACGCGGGCCACCAGGTCCTCGGCACGCAGCAGGTCGAGGGCCTGGCGGACGGTGTTGCGTAAGGCGCGGTAGTCGGCGCCGATGGCCGCCTCGTGGGGCAGGGTGCCGTCGGGGAAGCCGCCGGTCAGCACCTGGTGGCGGAGCAGATCGGCGAGCTGCCGAGCCCGGTCCGCACGCAGCCGGCGCCGGTGGGCGGCGACGGTGGTCGCGCCCGGACCGGCGTGCTCTCGGATGCGTTCGGCAGGCATGCGACGGACCCTGCCGACGGGGTGCGGGTTGTGGTGTTGCGGCAGTGTTGCGCCACTTGGGGTGGCCGCTGGCGTGGCGTTGACCTGGGGTTTTGGGAGAGGGGGCGGGAAGATCTGCCACTGCGGGGGCGAGGCGCGGGTGCGAGTGCCGGTGCCGGTGCGGAGTGGGGGTGGGGCGCGGGCTCGCGGGCCGGGGCGTGCGCTGCGAGTCGGAGCCCCGGCCCCGGAAGAGACTCAGGGGCCCGGCACGGTGCTCGGGGTGATCCTGCCGGTCACCTCGCCGAGGCCCACCCGGGTGCCGTCCGGGCCCGGTGCCCACGCCGCGAGGGTCACCTCGTCGCCGTCCTCCAGGAAGGTCCGCTTGCCGTCGGGGAGTTCGAGGGCGTCGCGGCCGTTCCAGGTGAGCTCCAGCAGCGAGCCGCGCTCGTGCCGTGCCGGGCCGCTCACGGTGCCCGAGGCGAAGAGGTCGCCGGTCCGCAGGGAGGCGCCGTTGACCGTCAGGTGCGCGAGTTGCTGGGCGGCCGTCCAGTACATGGTCGAGAAGGGTGGTTCGGAGACCACCTGGCCGTTGATCGCGATCGAGATGCGGAGGTCGTATCCGCCGGGCTCCTCCGGGGAGGCGGGGGCGGAGTCAGAGGCGGAGGGGGAAGGCGCGGCGGAGTCGTCCAGGTACGGCAGCAGAGGGTGCGTGCGCTCAGGGGGTGCCACGCGTGCGTCCTCCAGTGCGTCGAGCGGGGTGATCCACGCCGACACCGAGGTGGCGAAGGACTTGCCGAGGAAGGGGCCGAGGGGCACGTACTCCCATGCCTGGATGTCGCGGGCGGACCAGTCGTTGAGGAGGCAGAGGCCGAAGACGTGGTCGCGGAAGCCGGACAGCGGGACGGGGGTGCCCATGGGCGAGGGGGTGCCGACCACGAAGCCGACCTCCGCCTCGATGTCCAGACGCACCGACGGGCCGAAGACCGGGGTCTCGTCGCCGGGCGTCCTGCGCTGGCCCGACGGGCGGATCACCTCCGTGCCCGACACCACGACCGTGCCGGACCGGCCGTGGTAACCGATGGGCAGGTGCTTCCAGTTGGGGGTGAGTGAGTCCGCCGCGTCGGGGCGGAAGATCTGGCCGACGTTACGGGCGTGGTTCTCGGACGCGTAGAAGTCGACGTAGTCCGCGACCTCGAAGGGCAGGTGCAGGGTGACCTCGGAGAGGGGGTAGAGCAGCGGCTTCACTGTTTCCCGGTGCGCGGGGACCGTCACCCAGGCGGTGAGCGCGCGGCGCACGTCGGACCAGGCGGTGCGGCCGGCCGCGAGCAGGGGGTTCAGGGTCGGCCGGGCGAGGAGCGTCTCGTAGGGGGAGCCGAGGGTGCGGGCTGCCGCGCCCGCGTCGAGTACGTGGTCGCCCAGGCGGACGCCGATCGAGCGGTCGGTGCCTGCCGCCGGGCGGGAGAAGACGCCGTACGGGAGGTTGTGCGGGCCGAAGGGGTCGCCCTCGGGGACGTCGAAGGGGGGCATGGGGTGTGTGCCTCGCTTTCGTGTGCGCCAAGTGGTGGGGGCAGCATGTGGCTTGGGTGCGGCGCCTGTCCTGGGACACGTTACGTCGGAGTCCGGCTCGTACGGCAGTGTCTAAAGGGTTCTTAATGTCCGGAAAGGGGTTGTCGGAGGGGGTAGTTCCGGGCTTAGCGTCCTTTGGGGGACACGGACGGGGTGGGTCCGGTCTGTAGGGGGGACTCAAGGGGGACTCGTGGGGGGACCCGTGGCCAGGAGTGGCGGCAGCGTTCCGTTCGGCGTGCCGTTCGGAGTGGCGCGCGACGCGAGACGCGATGGCGCCCGCGATGGCGCTTGCGATGGCGTTCGTGACGTCGTCCGCGATGGTGTTCGTGACGTTGCTGGTGACGTCGCTCGTGACGTTGCCCGTGACGTCGCCCGTGACGGCGCGCACTGCGTGGCGCGCCGTGTGGCGCGCGATGTGCCGGGGCTCATCGTCAAGTTCGGTGACTATCCCCTGCACCACGGTGGGGTCGGTGCCATTCGCAGTCTGGGCCGGCTGGGCGTGCCGATGTACGCCATCACCGAGGACCGGTACACACCCGCCGCCGTCTCGCGCTACCTTCGCCGCGCCTTCGTCTGGCCGACCACCGGTACGGAGGCGCCCGAGCGGCTCGTCGAAGGGCTGCTGCGGATCGGCCGGCGCATCGGGTGCCCCACCGTGCTCGTACCGACGGATGAGGAGGCCGCCGTGCTGATCGCCGAGCATCAGGGGGTGCTCGGCGCGGACGGCCGGTTTCTGTTTCCGCGCGTCGCGGCCGGGTTGCCGCGTTGTCTGGCCAGTAAGCAGGGGTTGCACGAACTGTGTTCGGAACACGGCATCCCCAGCCCGGCGACGGTCTTTCCGCGCTCCTACGACGACATCGCGGCCTTCGCGGAGACGGCCCGTTTCCCGCTGGTGGCCAAGAACCGTGAGGCGTTCCTCCGCCGCAGCCGGCCGGCGGTGCACGGGACGACGCGCGTCGCGACGCGGGAGGGGCTGCTGCGGCTCGCCCGTGGCTGGGGGGAGCGGCCCGGGGTGATCCTCCAGGAGTACCTGCCGAGAGAGGAGGCGGAAGACTGGATCGTGCACGCGTACTTCGACGCCGAGTCGGCACCGCTCGCCATGTTCACGGGCGTCAAAATGCGGTCCTGGCCTCCGCACGCGGGCATGACGGCGAACGCGTACGTCGTGGACAATCCGGAACTCGCGGACCTTGCCGTGCGTTTCGTCAAGCAGATCGGGTTCAGTGGTGTCGTCGATCTCGATCTGCGGTTCGACCGGCGCGACGGGCAGTACAAGCTGCTCGACTTCAATCCGCGCATGGGGGCGCAGTTCCGGCTCTTCGAGAGTGAGTCGGGGGTCGATGTCGTCCGTGCGATGCATCTGGACCTGACCGGGCGCGCCGTTCCGGAGGGGGAACAGCGCGTCGGTCGCCGTTACGTCGTGGAGAACATCGACCTGCCCGCCCTGCTCGCCTACCGGCGCAGTGGTTACACGACCCCGCACGCTCCGGCCCGCGCCAGTGGTACGGAGCTGGCCTGGTTCGCGCGTGACGATCTGCGGCCGTTCTTCACGATGCTCGTGCGGCTTGTGCGGCCGGGGGTCAGGCATCTCTTTCAGCTGTGGCGGATGTGGCGGATCGGTCGACGGGCGGACCGGTCCACGGGGTGAGGGCACGGGTGAGGACACGGGGGCAACGGCTCGTAAGTGACGTCCGGGGAAGGGGCGTCCGGAAGTGACGTCCTGGGGAGGGCGTCCTGAGGAGGGGGCTTCGTGAAAGGACCCGTAGCAGTCATCGGTGCCGGGCCGTTCGGCCTGTCCACCGCAGCGCATCTGCGGGCGCGCGGCATTCCGGTGCGCGTCTTCGGCGAGACCATGGTGAGCTGGCGCGAGCACATGCCCGAGGGGATGCTGCTCAAGTCGACGCCCGCCGCGTCCAGCATCGACGCGCCGCAGCCGGGGCACACCCTCGTCGACTACTGCGACGCGGCGGGGTTACCCCGGCTCGTCGCCGACGAGGACATCATTCCGGTGGAGACGTTCATCGGGTACGGGGAGTGGTTCCAGCAGGAGCTCGTGCCCGGGGTGGAGCGGGTGCGGGTCGTCTCCGTGGATCGTGGGGGAGGGGACGGCAGCGGAGGCGGGGGCCAAGGGTTCGCGTTGAAGCTGGACTCCGGGGAGCTGTTCACCGCGCGGGCCGTCGTGGTCGCGACCGGGTTGTCCGGGCTCGACCATCTGCCCGCGGAGCTGCGGGGCGCCGCGGTCGACGGGCCCAGTCCGACGGGGCCCGTCTCGCACAGCTCCCAGCATCATGATCTGCGCCGGTTCGCCGGGCAGGAGCTCATCGTCGTTGGGGCGGGGCAGTCCGCCCTGGAGACCGCGGTGCTCGCGGCGGAGGCCGGGGCGCGGGTGCGGGTCGTTTCCCGGGGGCGGGGTGCGGTCGCCTTCGGCGCGCCGCCCTGGGAGCAGTCGCGGCTGCGGCCCGAGTCGCCCTTCGGGCGTGCGTGGTCGCTGTACGCGCTCAGTTACTACCCGCACCCGTACCGGTATCTGCCGCCGCAGACCCGGCACTTCCTGGTGCGCCGGATTCTCGGGCCGCTCGGGGCGTGGTGGCTGCGGGAGCGGTTCGAGGGGAGAGTCGGGGTGCGCGAGGTCGAGCGGATCGCCGGGGCGGGGGTCGTGGGGGGTCGTCCGGTGCTCGCCGTCCGTACGTACGGTGGCCGGGAGGAGGAGCTGTCCGCCGATCACGTCATCGCGGCGACCGGCTACCGGGTCGACATCGCGGCGATGGACTTCCTCGGGCACGAGTTGCGGACGCGGCTCGCGGTGAGCCGGGGGACGCCCAAACTCGGTGCCGGGTACCGGTCTTCCGTGCCGGGGCTGTACTTCACGGGGTTGCCGGCGGCGGCTTCTTACGGGCCTGTGATGCGGTTCGTGTGCGGTACCGAGTTCGCCTCGCGGCGGCTGGTGCGGCATCTGGTGCGGGTGCACGGCTGAGCCGGGCGTCTGACGGGCGCGTGCCCGTATGACGTGGGTCGGGGCTGCTGTGCCGGTGCTTCCGTCTGTCGCTTGTGGGTTGGGGCTGCTGTGCCGGTGCTTCCGCCTGTCGCTTGTGGGTCGGGGCTGCTGTGCCGGTGCTTCCGTCTGCCGCTTGTGGGTCGGGGCTGCTGTGCCGGTGCTTCCGTCTGTCGCTTGTGGGTCGGGGCTGCTGTGCCGGTGCTTCCGTCTGTCGCTTGTGGGTCGGGGCTGCTGTGCCGGTGCTTCCGCCTGTCGCTTGCGGGTCGGGGCTGCCGTGCCGGTGCTTCCGCCTGTCGCTTGCGAGGTCGCCCGGCCTCGTGAGAAAGGTGCCCTGTCGGTACGACCACGCAATCGACGGGCATTTGATGTACCGGCACGGCCCCTCCCGTGCGTACGCGACCGCGGGTGCTCGGTGGCCGGGGGCGTGCGTCCGGTTGTGTTCTACGTACCGGGTACGGCTGCCGATGCGGTACTTACGACACAACCGGCTTCCGCTGCGGGATGTGTCTCCTGTTGCTGTCGGGATACGGGACGTCGTCCGGTTCCCGCCGGGGCGTTGAGGTCCTTCGATCCGTATTCTTCGGATCATGGCCGCTCCCCTTGCATATTCACTCATCGCCACCGACCTGGACGGGACGCTGCTGCGCGGCGACGACACGCTCTCCGATCGGTCGCGGGCCGCGTTGGCGAGAGTGGCCGGGGCGGGTGCCCGGCATCTGGTGGTGACGGGCCGTCCGGCGCCGAGGGTGCGGCCGCTGCTCGAGGATCTCGGCTGCGAGGGGCTCGCGGTGTGCGGGCAGGGCGCGCAGTTGTACGACGCCGGCGCGCGCCGTCTGCTGTGGTCGGTGACCCTGGACCGGGAGCTTGCGGAGACCGCGCTCGGCAAGATCGAGGCGGAGGTCGGGCAGGTCTTCGCGGCCGTCGACCAGGACGGTGTGGACGGGCTCACGCTCATCGAGCCCGGTTATCTGATGCCGCATCCGACGCTGCCCGCGGTGCGGGTGCCGCGGCGTGACGATCTGTGGGCCGAGCCGATCAGCAAGGTGCTGCTGCGGCATCCCTCGCTGTCCGACGACGAGTTGGCCGCGGTGGCCCGGATGACGGTGGGTTCGCTGGCGACCGTCACCATGTCGGGGCCCGGCACCGTCGAACTCCAGCCATGTGGCGTGACCAAGGCGACCGGTCTCGCGCTGGCCGCCCGACACCTCGGTCTGTCGCCGTCCGCCACGATCGCCTTCGGTGACATGCCCAACGACATCCCGATGTTCGACTGGGCCGCCCACGGCGTCGCCATGGCCAATGCCCATCCCGAGCTCAGAGCCGTCGCCGACGAGATCACCCTGTCGAACGAGGAGGACGGCATCGCCGTCGTCCTGGAGCGGTTGTTCCCCGGCGGGCGCGACCCGTTGCAGTAGGCCGCGCCCGCCGGGGGGTCTGTCAGTAGGCGCCGAAGACGTTGTCGATGGAGCCGTACTTGGCGGCGGCGTAGTTGCAGGCCGCCGTGATGTTCGCGACCGGGTCGTACGGGTCCGTCGCCGTGCCTTCCACGTGGTACGCGTTGAAGGTGGGGTCGATGACCTGGAGCAGACCCTTGGACGGCGTGCCGGCGACGGCGTTGCTGTCCCAGTTGTTGATGGCCTGCGGGTTGCCCGACGACTCGCGGATGATGTTGCGGTAGATGCCGTCGTAGCTGCCCGGGATGCCCTTCTGGGCCATGATGTCCAGGGCTTCCCGGATCCAGCCGTCCAGGTTGTCCGTGTACGTCTTGGCGCCGGCCGTCGTGGTCGTCGTCGTGGAGGCCGTGGTCGCCTTGGTCGCGGCTTCCGTGGTCGTCTTGACGGTCTTCGTGCCCACCGTCAGTTCCAGGCCCGGCTTGATCGCCGACGGGTTGCTGCCGATGACCGCGCGGTTGGCCTCGTACAGGTCCTTCCAGCCGCCGCTGGTGTGCTCGCGGGCGATCTTGGACAGGGTGTCGCCCTCCGCCACCTTGTAGGTGACGAGCTGGACCTGCGGGGTGGTGGTCTTCGCCGGCTCCGCGGCCTGGGCCCCCGTCGCGCCCACGATCGGGAGTGCGATCGCGGCCGAGCCGGTGCCGGCGGCGATGATCCCGCGGGTCAGGAGGTTGAGTCTGGTGCGGCGGTGCTTGCCTCGTGCGGTCATGGCGCATTCCTCTCCGGCGCCTGCGAGGTGAGCTGTCGGGTTCGGACTGGAGATGTCCGGCCGCATTCGTGCGACTTGACCCCTAGCCGTCCCGGATGTCCGGGGCGGCGACTTACCTGGGTCCCCCGCTCCTGCCGTGGATGAGTGGTCGGGTCTCCGGGCGGCGGCAGGATTCGGCGGTCCGCTCGGATCGACGAGAACGTATGCGACTGCACATGCCCGAAACAAGACCCGATCTCCCCTCTCGGGGTTTTTGACCTTGACGAAGGAGGGGGTGATTCGCCCTATTCGACTGGAATGATTTGCTCAACTTGCCTTTTGTGAAAGGCGGGAACGCGGGGACGGGTTTAGGGGGCGACGCGTTGCCCGGGGTGACTCATTTCACGCGTTGATGGGTGAGTAATGCCGCAATGAGGGTAAGTCGGGCATTTTGGTTCGGGCGAAGAGTTTGCGGGGGGTGGAGTGAAACCGGATACGGCGTTAACTCGTCGTTCGGGTATGCGATTTGAGTCGGGGGGCGGGCGGCTCCGGTCCCGGTCGGGGTCGGGGCGCGCCGACGGGGTGGGGTGAGGGGGAGCGGGGGCGGAGCGGTGATGATCAAGGGGCAGCGAGTGGGCGGGGAGGGTGAGGGTTGTGCAGAAGGTGGCCAGGGGGGCGGGGATCCGTCCTGGTGAATCGGTGCATGTCGGGGCGAAGTCGCAGATCAAGGGCATACCGGTCGTGATCCACTACTGGCCGGACGGGACTGCGCCTTCCGGCCGGGGGGAAGTGGGGTACGGGGGCGGGTGGGCGCTCGCGGTGATCGAAACGTGACCGGATACGCTGACTTGAGTGATGGCAGCGACACATCGACAAACCGTGTCATCGACCGAATGATCGACCGAGTTCGCCATGTGATCGTCAGCAGACAGGAGAACCTCTCGTGACCGTCGTCGGGCCGTTCGGGCTGAGCGTGCGGGACCAGGCTCTCGAAGCCGATGTCCAGGCCGGATTGGCGGCTGTCGAGGAAGGTTTGCTCGAAGCCACCAAGAGCGGGGTCCCCTTCATCACCGAGGCCGCCCAGCACCTCGTGCGCGCGGGCGGCAAGCGGTTCCGGCCGCTGCTCGTGATGCTCGCGGCGCAGTTCGGCGACCCGTACGCGCCGGGTGTCGTGCCCTCGGCCGTGGTGGTCGAGCTGACCCATCTCGCCACGCTGTACCACGACGACGTGATGGACGAGGCGGACGTGCGGCGCGGGGTGCCCAGCGCCAATGCCCGCTGGGACAACTCGATCGCCGTCCTCACCGGCGACTTCCTCTTCGCCCGCGCCTCGCACATCCTGGCCGACCTCGGTCCTGAGGCCGTCCGGGTCCAGGCCGAGGCCTTCGAACGGCTGGTCACCGGGCAGATCCTGGAGACCGCGGGACCGCGTGACGAGCGCGACCCCATCGACCACTACCTCGACGTGCTCGGCGGCAAGACCGGCTCCCTCGTCGCCGTCGCCTGCCGGTTCGGCGCGATGATGTCCGGCGCCGACGAGACCGTCGTCGACGTGCTCACGCAGTACGGCGAGCGCCTCGGGGTCGCCTTCCAGCTCGTCGACGACGTGCTGGACATCGCCTCCGACTCGCACGAGTCCGGCAAGACGCCGGGGACCGACCTGCGCGAAGGCATCCCCACCATGCCGGTGCTGCGGCTGCGCGAGCGCGTGGAGCGGCTCGGGCTTCCCGAGGACATCGCGCTGAGCGAGCTGCTCGACTCCGACCTCGCCGACGACGCCCGGCACGCCGAGGCCCTCGCCCGGCTGCGGGTCCACCCCGCGCTGGAGCAGGCCCGCCGGGACGCCGTGCGCTACGCGGAGGAGGCCCGGGCCACCCTCGTACCGCTCCCGGAGTGCGACGCCAAGGCGGCGCTGGTGGATCTTTGCGACGCGGTGGTGCACCGGGCCGGCTGAGCCGGGGCTCGAGGGGCGCGCTGTGGTGCAGGTCACATGCCTGGACTGAGTCCAAGGTGAGATCCGTTCCGTATTGCCGTACAGAAGCTGACGCAGGGGGCGTCGGCCGGGATACGGGGAGAAATCGGAATGAAGCGATCCGAGGGTGTCGGTGATGTGAGGCGGCGCAGGAGGCTCTTACCGGTCGGCTTGACCGCTGTCGCCGCCGCCGGTGTCGTCGCCACCGCCGCCGTTCTTCCGGGCGCCGCCGGGGGTGGCGGTCAGCATGCCGCCCGGCACGCCGGGCATGCCGGGCACGAAGGGCACGAAGGGCAGTCGGGTGCGGTGCCCAGCCAGGCGGTCGAGGCGCGGAGTGAGAGCGGTAGTGGGAGCGTGCGCCGGGGCGTCATCTTCGCCGCCGCGCTCCGCGGGGCCAACGAGGTGCCCGTGGCGGGCGGGCCCGCCGTCGGCGACAAGGACGGCGCCGCCCTGGAGTTCGTCGAGGTGCGGGGTGACAAGGTGTCCGTCGCCGTGACCTGGCGCGGCACCGGCAAGCCCACCATGCTCCACATCCACCAGGGCGCCAGGGGCAGCAACGGCGGCGTCAAGGTGGACTTCACCGGGCTGCTCACCAGGGCCAAGGGGCACAGCGTCAGGGGCACCGTGAAGGTCGAGGACGCCGCGCTGCTGGGGAAACTGAAGAGCGACCCGGGTGCGTTCTACGCCAATCTGCACACCACGGAGTTTCCGGGCGGCGCCGTCCGCGGTCAGCTCCACGGCGTCACCACCGGTTTCGACTTCCGGCACGCCTTGGGCAACTTCCAGGCGTCCGTGGTCGAGGGCGAGCAGATCTACGAGTGCAAGCAGGCCGAGGGCGGCGGGTACGCCTTCGCCCAGCGGGACGTCAGCGCCGTGCTCGGCGGCCGTATCAGGCACTCCTTCGTGCGGCCCGACTCCGGTACGCCGCAATGGATCGCGCCCGACCGCAGCGCGGTCACCGGCGCGGTGATCACCAAGACCCCGAACGGTGACGGGAACATCCCGGAGCTGGACCTGAAGGCGACGCAGTCGGGCCGGCACCACGGGCTGCTGGCGGACACCGCGGAGATCCTGCGGCTCAACACCGTCGGCGGGGTCGCCCCGTCCGGGAGCTGTACGCCGGGCGCCGTCGTGGGCGTGCCCTACCGGGCCGACTACGTCTTCGTGCGGAACTGAGCCGGGACCGGGCGCCGGACCCCTAAGGGGCGGGGGAGGCGCCGTCCGCCGGTGTCATACCGGAGCAGTACGCGGAGTTGGGTCCCGGGTCTGACGCTTCACGCTGGCCGATTTGGTCAGATGGAAAGCACCACTCCTCATCAATTCGGGTGAGAATGGCGGCTGAGGAGTGGATGGCACAGTGACTGCACGCCGCCGCCGACGACGGAGGTAAGGGCACACATGGCACCGTACGAATCCGAGGACCCGTTGACCGACGAGGCCGACGACGTGCGCGCGGGCCGACGCAGGGCCGCACGGTACGTCGTCCCGGTCGCAGTGGTGGGCGTGGCGGCGGCGACCATCGGGCTGGTCCCGGCGCTCGCCGACTCCGGCGACCCCGATCTGCCGGAGATCACCGCGCAGCAACTCATCGAGAAGATCGCCGCGTCGGACACCCAGCGGCTGTCCGGCACGGTCAAGATCAGCACCGACCTCGGGCTGCCCAGCCTGGGCGGTCTGGAGAGCGGTCTCCTCCCGGGCTCGGCCGGCGGGAAGGGCGGTTCCTCCGCCGACCCGTCGACCAGGCTCACGGAGCTCGCCTCGGGCACGCACACGCTGCACGTCGCCGCCGACGGCCCCGACAAGGCCAAGGTCTCGCTGCTCGACAAGGCCGCCGAGTACAGCGTGATCCACAACGGCGGCGACGTCTGGGCTTACGACAGCGAGTCGAACGAGGTCTACCACGCGACCGCCCCCGAGACGGGGGCCGCGGGCAAGGACCAGAAGGGGAACGAGGCGGCGGACGTCCCCGCCACGCCCAAGGAGCTCGCCGAGGAAGCCCTGAAGGCGGCCGACGACACCACCTCGGTCACCGTCGACGGCACCGCCCAGGTCGCGGGCCGCGACGCCTACAAGCTGCTGATCGAGCCGAAGCAGTCCGGCTCCACGGTCGGCGCGATCACCGTCGCGGTGGACGCGAAGACCGGTACGCCGCTGAAGTTCACGCTCACCCCGTCCAGCGGCGGCGCGGCCGTCGTGGACGCGGGCTTCACTCAGGTCGACTTCGCCAAGCCGGCCGCCTCCACCTTCGACTTCACCCCGCCGAAGGGCGCGAAGGTGACCGAGGAGGAGGACGCGGCGGGCACCGGCGGCGGAGACAAGGCGCACAAGTGGTCCGACAAGTCCGGCAAGCCCGGAACCTCCGGCGCTTCCGGTGCCTCCGGTGAAGGGCTCGCCAAGGGGCTCGAAGGGGTGAAGACCACCGGCGAGGGCTGGACCACCATCGCCGAGTTCAACGTGGGCGGCCAGGGCCTGGCATCGGAGTCCTCAAAGTCCGCCGGAGGCAGCCAGCTCTCCGGGTTCCTCGGCTCCCTCGGCGACCAGGTGAGCGGCAAGTTCGGCTCGGGCACGGTCTTCTCGACCCGCCTGGTCAACGTGCTCATGACGGACGACGGCAAGGTGTACGCCGGCGCCGTCACCAAGGACGCGCTGGTCAAGGCGGCGGACTCGGCCGCGAAGTGACCCGTCCCGTACGGGCGGCACGCATGCGATAGCGCGAGGACGAGAGGACGAGGGAGCGCATGGAGGGACTGTCCGCCGCGGAATCCGCGCCGGGGGACACGGTGATCGCCACGCGCGCGCTCACCAAGCGGTACCGCGGTGGACAGCTCGCCGTCGACGGTCTCGACCTGACCGTCCCGGCGGGCAGCGTCTTCGGCTTCCTCGGGCCCAACGGCTCCGGCAAGACGACCACCATCCGCATGCTGATGGGGCTCATCGAGCCGACGTCCGGCACGGCGCGCGTACTGGGGCGGCCGATGCCCCGGGCCTCGCGCGCCGTGCTCCCGCACGTGGGCGCCCTCATCGAGGGGCCCGCGCTGTACGGGTTCCTCTCCGGGCGAGACAACCTCCTGCGGTACGACGCCGCCGACCCGGCCGCCGACCCGCGCACCCGGCGTACGCGCGTGGCGGCGGCCCTCGACCGGGTCGGGCTCACGGCCGCCGCGGGCAAGAAGGCCAAGGCGTACTCCCTCGGTATGAAGCAGCGGCTGGGGATCGCCGCCGCGCTGCTCCAGCCGCGCCGCCTGCTCGTCCTGGACGAGCCGACCAACGGTCTCGACCCGCAGGGCATGCGGGAGATCCGCGCCCTGGTCAGGGAGCTGGCCTCGGACGGCACCACCGTCTTCCTCTCCTCCCATCTGCTCGACGAGATCGAGCAGGTGTGCACGCACGCGGCCGTGATGGCGCAGGGGCGGCTGATCACGCAGGGCGCGGTGGGAGAACTGGCGGCCGGCGCGCGCGGGCGCCTGGTCGTGACCACCCCCGACCCCGGGGACGCCGCCCGCGTCCTGAAGGAGCAGGGTGTGACCGACCTCGTCGTGACGGAGACGGGCGTGACGGCCGAACCGCCGGACCGCGAACTCGCCGACCTCAACGCCGCGCTGGTCACGGCGGGGGTCCGGGTCCGCGGCTTCACGGTGGAACGGGCCTCCCTGGAGGACGCGTTCGTGGCGCTGACCGGGGAGGGCTTCGATGTCGCGGGCTGAGGACGTATCGACAGCCGCTCGTCCCGAGCCCCCGGCGGGGGGCGCGGGCGCCGCGTCGGCCGTGCGGACGGGCGCGGGCGCCGCGTCGGCCGTGCGGGCGCCGAGTCCGCTCTGGAGCCTCGGGCTGTTCCGCAGCGAGCTCGTCACCACCTTCCGGCGCTGGCGGACGCTCGCGCTGCTGGCCGTACTCGCCGCCGTGCCGGTGCTCATCGGTGTCGCCGTAAAAATCGAGACCAGTGACGGAGCGGGTGCGGACGGCGCGGGCGGACCGGGCCCGGCCTTCATCTCCCAGGTCACCAACAACGGGCTGTTCCTGGTGTTCACGGCGCTCGCCGCGACGCTGCCCTTCTTCCTGCCGATGGCGATCGGGGTCATCGGCGGCGACGCCATCGCGGGCGAGGCCAACGCGGGCACCCTGCGGTACCTGCTCGTCGCGCCCGCGGGCCGCACCCGGCTGCTGATCACCAAGTACGCGACCACGATGACGTTCTGCCTGGTGGCGACGCTGGTGGTGGCGGTCTCGGCGCTGGTGACGGGTGCGGTGCTGTTCCCGCTGGGCGAGCTGACGACGATCTCCGGGACCCGGATCACCTTCGCCGAGGGGCTCGGCCGGGCCTTCTTCATCGCGCTGCTCGTCGCCGCGTCGCTGATCGGCGTGGCGGCCCTCGGCCTCTTCGTCTCGACCCTGACCAACAGCGGTATCGCGGCGATGGCGACGACGGTCGGCCTGCTGATCACGGTGCAGATCCTCGACCAGATCCCGCAGCTCCACGCCCTTCAGCCGTACTTCTTCTCGCACTACTGGCTGTCCTTCGCCGACCTGATGCGCGAGCCCGTGTACTGGGACGACCTGATCCGGAACCTGGAGCTCCAGGCCCTCTACGCGGCCGTCTTCGGCTCCGCCGCGTGGGCCCGCTTCACGGCCAAGGACATCACGGCGTAGCGGCCGCCCTCGTGACCCCCGTGACCTGCGCGGCCTGCTCGGCGCTCTCGTAAGGGAAGCGGGCGAACGGCGGCTCCCCGGAGAAGAACGTCTTCGCCCGGGCCGGCGCCGCCGAGTCGCCCAGTACGTCCCCGGGCCTGCTGCCGTTGCCCAGCAGCACGCCGCCGAACCGCATGCCCATGTACGCGGCCGAGTTGTTCAGCGTGCCGACCAGCGGGGCGGCGACCTCCTCCTCCCGGTGCGCCAGGGCCGTCACGCCCCAGAGGGTCCGCCCGGCCATCGTCGCCTTGAAGCCGAGGCCGGGCGTGCGCAGCCAGCCCGACCAGTGGTCCAGGTAGCGCTTGGTCTGCGCGGAGACCGAGTACCAGTACAGCGGCGAGGCGATGACGATGTCGGTCGCCGCGAGCGTGGCGTCGAGCAGCAGGCCCGCGGGGCCCTCCGTGGGGCGTACGTGGTCACTGTCGTGCCGCAGGTCCGCGAACTCGGGCAGCGCCGGCTCGGCCAGGTTCAGCCACCGCTGCTCCACGTCGCCGGGCAACTGCTCGGCGGCCCGGCGGGCCAGCAGCTCCGTGTTGCCGCCGGTGCGGCTGCTGCCCAGGAGGAAGAGGAAGGAACGGGACACGGTGACCCTCCGAACGGTCGGCGCGCGATGGCCGGCGCGCGACGGCTTTATGCGCGTGCAGTATATGCACGCGCATCCAATCGTCGTCCAGGGGCCAGAGGCCAGGCGTCAGAGGCCAGGCGCCAGGGGGCAGGCGTCAGGGGCCCGGCGTCAGGCGTCAGGGGCCAGGGACCAGTGGGCAGCGGCCAGGCGTCAGGCTTCCGTCACCGGGAAACCTTTCTGCCGGTCGCCGGGTCCGCTCCCGCGCCGGTGAGCCGGGCCAGTGGGGCGCACTCGCGCGGCGGCTCCCCGGCCAGGTCGCCGAGGCGCCACGCGGGCACCCAGGGCACGTGGTAGACGTCGACCAGCGCCTCGATCGCCTTGACGCCCTGGGCGAGCGGCCGCGGCAGCCGTCCGGGCGCGTCCGCGACCAGGACGACCGCGTCCAGGTCGAGTTGCGGCGGTGCCTCGCCCCGCCGGAAGGTCTCCAGGGTGTGCGCGACCGAGTCGAGCCCGGCGGCGTGCGTACGGGCCACCAGCAGCACCGAGCCCGGCTCGCCCGCGTCGGGCCGCGGCCAGTTGCGGCCCGCGTCGTGGCCGCCGAAGACGGCGGCGAGCGTCGTGGCGCCCGCGCCGCCGTGCGTGGCGACCCAGGCGAACCGCCGCGGGGTGACGGCGCCCTGGGCCGGCGGTGACTGCTGCGGCCCCGCCCCGGCGACCGGGCCGCGGATCCACACCTCGGGCCCCTCGGCCCCCTGCCCTGCCATCCCCTGCATCGCCACACTCCTCGTCGTCGCCATCGATCTTCCCCGTGCCCCGACGGACCCGGTAACGGGGCGTCGGCCCCTTGGGACGAGCCTGTGACGCCCTGGTTACCCAGGAAACGGGGGAGAGCCGCGAGACTCAACCCACAGGCACGATCACCTGGGACGGTACGGTCACCGCTGCGGCAACCGCACGGTGCCCCTCCACCGCACCGCCGCGGTGAGAACGACGGAGGAACGGTTGATGCGTACGAGGTTCGAAACCGGCGCGCCGCCCCGCCGTGCCCTCGTCGCGGGGCGCCACGGCAGACCCGACACACACCCGCGAGCCTGTGTCTTCCGGGAACCGGCACGTCCGGGTACGGGCCCGTCGTCCTCCCCTTCCTCCGCTGACCGACCCGAGTGAGGGAATTGATGTCTCGATTCAGCCGCGAACACAAGCGGGAACTCAAGCGGGAGCAGCGGCAGTCGGCCTCGGCCGCCGCCGGTGCGGGGGCCGGGGCCGGGGCCGCGGTGGCCCCCATCGAGGTCCATGTGCCCGTGGCCGCCGTCGCCGCGAGCGGCGGGCGGGCCGCGGCGGGGCAGGGGCCGACGGTCGGCGGGATGCCGGTCGTCGCGGCTCCGGGCGAGGCGGTCCAGGACGCCGTCCTCAACTACCTCCACCGCATCGCCCTCGCCACCGGCCACCCCGTCCTCGCCCGGGTCCACGACGAGAACATCGGTTACGTCGTTCCCCTCCAGATGTACGTCGACGGGTCGACCGAGTACGCGGGCGAACCGGTCCGGGTGGGGGCGGGGGCGGGCCCGTCGGACAGGTCCTCCGGCGCGCGGGGGCCCGTACCCGCGGCCCGCCCGGAGGGTGCCGCGGTCGTCCCGCCCCGGCCGCCCGCGCCGCCCGCGAGTGACGTCCCGGCCGCGAGTGACGTCCCGGCCGGTGCCGGTGCCGGTGCCGGTGTAGGTGCCGGGGACGCCGTGCCGTCCGGGCCGCGGCGGGACAAGGCCACGCATGTCCTGCGCGCGCTGGAGGGTCCTGCGCCCGCCGCCGTCACACCGCCGACGTTCCCGCTGCGTGCCGTACCGGAGCCGGAGCCGAAGCGGGCGCGGCAGCCGGAACCGGCGGCGGGCGGCGACGCGGCCGCGAGGCCCGGACAGGGCTCCGCGCCGCGGCCGGGTCCGGGCGCCTCGACGTACGTTCTGCGGGCGGTACCGGAGTCCGCGGCGGGCGCCGTCGGGCCGGTGGCCGGCCGGTCCGGTCAGCCAGGTCAGCCCGGTCAGCCAGGTCTCCCGCTGACCACGCCGGGTGGCCCCGTACCGTCCCCGGACGCCGACACCGACGCCGACGACGAGGCCGCACCGGCGTCGGCAGCCGCGCCCGCGCCCGCGTCCGTTCAGGGCACGCCTCCGGGGACCGTCGTGCCGCCCACGGGGGAGTTCGGTCCCGCCACCGACATGGTGCCGCTGGCGGCGCTCGAACCCCTGCCCCGCCCCGAGACTCCGCAGGTTCCCCAGGTCCCGGTGGCCTGGGAGCCGCCGCGGCCGCCCGGGACGGGCTCGGCGTGGGTCCCGCCCCCGGCCGTCCAGGACCCGGCCCCCGAACCGGCGTCGGACCGCACTCCCGAGCCGACGACCGAGCCGGAGCCCAAGTCCGAGCCCGAGCCGGAGTCCAAGTCGGCGTCCGACCTCGCGCCTGAAGCGGTGTCCGGGGACGACGGCCGCTCGGCGTTCGAGCGGGAGTCCGAGCCGTACTCCGCCCCCGAGTGGAAGGTGCCGCCCTCGTCCGGGCTCATCCCGACGATCCAGACGGAGACGGACCCGGAACCGCAGCCCGCCCCGGAGTGGAAGGCCACCCCGATCTCCGGCGGCACCGACGTCTCCGAGGCCGACCCCGCACCGGAGGCCGCCCGCGAACCGAAGGCCGACCCGACCCGGCAGGCCGCTCCCGGTCCCGGTCCCGGTGCCCGTGCCGGCGTGGATGCCGGTCCCGCTCCGCTCCCCGAGCCCGCCCCGATCTCCGTACGGTCCGCGTCCGCGTCCGCCTCGAAGCCGCGGCCGGTTCTCGAACCGCTTCCGGAGTTCGAGGCCGAGCCGGACCCCAAGCCGACCCCGGCCCGCGGGTTCGACGCGGTGGCCGAGGCGGTGCTGGCGCCGGAGGGGGAGGCCGAGGACGCGGACGGGGCGGCGCCCTCGCCGTTCGCCGGGTCCGTCGCGCAGATCAACGAGGCGGTGAAGCAGGGCCGGATCGAGGAGGCCGCGGGGATGGCCGAGCAGGCCATAGCCGAGGCGTCCGCGACCTGGAACCCGGAACACCCCGAGGTGCTGAAGCTGCGCGAACTAACCGCATACATCGCCTACTTGGCCGGTGACGCGCTCAGGTCGTTCCATCTCTCCCTCGACCTCGCCCGGCTCCGCAGGCGCCAGTCCGACCAGGGTGCCGCGTACGGCAATGTGCAGAGCGCCGCCGCGGCCTGGCGCGCCGTTCGGGACCCGTTGCAGGGGCTCCAGCTCGGGCGCGACCTGATCGGCGTGTGGAGCGAGCTCGTGGCCGACGGCGGGCCCGCCGCCGACGACTCGGAGCAACTGGAGAGCGCCCGCAACCGGATGGGCCGCCTCACCGAGCGCGCCCGCGCCCTCTCGGGCAACCCGTACACCCGTAACCCGCGCCGCTCGGAGCGGTGACCGCGCGGGCCCGGGGCGGAACCGGACCGCCCCGGGCCGCCGTACGGTGTCCGGAGGCCCGAAGCGGCCGTGCGGTGTTACGCCGACAGCTCCCACACCGCGTACGCCAGGGCGTCACCGTGCCGGTCGAGTGCCGTGTCGTTGATGTTGGACGAGGTGTCGCAGGACGAGTGGTAGCAGGCGTCGAACGCCTTGCCCGCCGTGCCGCCCCACTTCGCCGCCTGGGCGGTCGTCTTGATGTAGTCGGCGCCGCTGAACAGGCCGCCGACGGGGATGCCCGCGCTCTTGAAGGGCGCGTGGTCCGAGCGGCCGTCGCCCTCGGTCTCGATCTCGGTGGAGACGCCGATCCCGGTGAAGTAGGCCTTGAAGGTCTTCTCGATGGTGGGGTCGTCGTCGTAGACGAAGTAGCCGGGGTTCGGCGAGCCGATCATGTCGAAGTTGAGGTAGCCGCTGATCCGGGAGCGGTCGGTGGTCGACAGGCCGTTGACGTAGGTGCGGGAGCCGATCATGCCGAGTTCCTCGGCGCCCCACCAGGCGAACCGGAGATGCTTGGTGGGCTGGTAGTTCGCGCGGGCCACGGCGAGGGCCGTCTCCAGGACCGCCGCCGAGCCGGAGCCGTTGTCGTTGATGCCGGGGCCCGCCGTCACACTGTCCAGGTGGGAGCCGGCCATGATCACCTGGCCGGTGTCGCCGCCGGGCCAGTCGGCGATCAGGTTGTAGCCGGTGCGCCCGCTGGACGTGAACTGCTGGACGGTCGTGGTGAACCCGGCCGCGTCCAGCTTGGCCTTGACGTAGTCGAGCGACGCCTTGTAGCCGGTGCGGCCGTGCGCGCGGTTGCCGCCGTTGGCGGTGGCGATGGACTGGAACTGGGCGAGGTGTGCCTTGACGTTCGCCACGGGGAGGTCGGGCGCGGCGGCCACTGCCGGTCTCGCGGCAGGGGCCGCCCCGGCTATGGACCCGCCGGCGAGCAGCGCGGCGACGGTGACGACCGCGGTGGCCGAGGCACGCCCGGGAACGGAGAGCTTCATGTGGGGGGGCTCCGAATTCCGTCGGGATCCCGGGCACGCTCCTGGGTCGTGCGAGGACGGTGGTCCGGGATTGACCCGGGGGTGGTCCGGGATTCCACAGTGAATGGGGTGCCTGGATGGTGAAGCCGGGACTGACGTGAGGTCAAGAGCGCTATTCGGTCACAGACGTTCGCAATGCGGAGTCGGCGGCGATCGCGGTCTTTTCGGCCGCGGTCGTCCTGTCCTCGGCGGTACCGCCGTATGCGGAGGCCCCCGCACCGAGCGCCCGCGCCGCGCGCCGCGCCGTCCGCAGTGCGTCGAAGGTGAGCAGCGACAGCGCGAGCCAGACCAGCGCGAACCCGGCCCAGCGCTCGGGCGGCATCGCCTCGTGGAAGTAGAAGATCCCGAGCAGGAACTGGAAGACCGGCGCCAGGTACTGGAGCAGCCCCAGCGTGGAGAGCGGTACGCGGATCGCGGCGGCGCCGAAGCAGACCAGCGGGATCGCGGTCACGATGCCCGTCGAGGCCAGCAGCGCCGCGTGGTCCGCGCCGTCGGCCGTGAACGTCGAGTCGCCGCGGGCGCTCAGCCACAGCAGATAGACCGCCGCGGGCACGAACTGCACCGCCGTCTCGGCGGCCAGCGACTCCAGGCCGCCGAGGTTGACCTTCTTCTTCGCCAGCCCGTACGTGCCGAAGGAGAAGGCGAGGCACAGCGAGATCCACGGCGGCCGGCCGTAGCCGATGGTCAGCACGATCACCGCCGCGAAGGCGACGCCCACCGCCGCCCACTGCGCGGGCCGCATCCGCTCCTTGAGGACCAGGACGCCCAGCGCGATGGTGACCAGCGGATTGATGAAGTAGCCGAGCGACGCCTCCACCACGTGGCCGCTGTTCACGGCCCAGATGTAGACGCCCCAGTTGACCGTGATCACCGCGGCGGCCACCGTGACCAGGGCCAGCTTGCGGGGCTGGCGCAGCAGCTCGCCCAGCCAGGCCCAGCGCCGCATGACCAGCAGGACGACGCCGACGACCGCCAGGGACCACACCATCCGGTGGGCCAGGATCTCGACCGCCCCGGCGGGCTTCAGCAGGGGCCAGAAGAGGGGCACGAGACCCCACATGCCGTACGCCGCGAAGCCGTTCAGCAGGCCTGTCCGCTGCTCGCCCTTCGACTGCCCGGTCACCGGCACCTCCCTGTCCTCAGGCTGCCCGCGTGCAGCCTTCCCGAAGGTAGCGCCGAGGGCCCCCGCGCGTCATGTCCGTATCGGCATACGGTCATGACGGACGGGGGCGTGCGGACACCCGGGCCGGATGCGGCGGCCGGGCGCGGTGGCCGGGCGAGGTGGCCGGGCGAGGTGGCCTGGCGCGGGGTCAGGTCTCAGCCCTTGAGCGCCGCCGCGATCGAGTCGCCGATCGGCGTGGTCGGGCGGCCGATGAGCCGGGCCAGCTCGCCGTCCGTACGGGCGAGGCGTCCGCGCGCGATGGCCGCGTCCACGTCCACCAGGATCGCGGCGAACTGCTCGGGCAGCCCGGCGCCGGTGAGGATGGACTGAAGCACCTCGGCGGGCACATTGTTGTACGCGATCTCCTTGCCGGTCCGCGCGCTCAGCTCGGCCGCGTACTCCGCGAAGCTCCAGGCCACGTCGCCGCTCAGCTCGTACACCCGGTTCTCGTGCCCCTCGCCGGTCAGTACGGCGACGGCCGCCGCGGCGTAGTCGGCGCGCGCGGCGGAGGCGACCCGGCCCTCGCCCGCGCTCGCCACGACCGCGCTGTGCTCCAGGACGGGGGCGAGGTTCTCGGTGTAGTTCTCGCTGTACCAGCCGTTGCGCAGGAAGGTGTACGGCAGCCCGGAGTCGAGGATCGCCTGCTCGGTGACCTTGTGCTCGGCGGCCAGCTCGAAGTCGGCCTCGGGCCCGCCCAGGATGCCGGTGTACGCGAGCAGTGCGACGCCCGCCTCCTTCGCGGCGTCGATCACGGCCCGGTGCTGGGCGGCGCGCTGTCCGACCTCGCTGCCGGAGATCAGCAGCACCTTGTCGCCCGCGGCGAAGGCGCCCTTCAGGGTCTCCGGAGCGCTGTAGTCCGCGACGCGCAGCTCGACGCCGCGCTCGGCGAGGGGCGCGGCCTTCTCCCGGTCGCGGACGACGGCCACGACCTCGGCGGCCGGGACCTGCTCCAGCAGTCCGTCGATGACGAGGCGGCCGAGGTGGCCGGTGGCTCCGGTGACGACGATGCTCATGGCTGATTTCTCCCTTGGCGGTAGCTTCGGCACTAACGCTAACGCGGGCACTAACTGCGGGAAAGTACCCACTTCAAAGTAAGGTACTGGCATGAAGGTGAGTGAAGAGATATCGCAGAAGCCGGTTCCGCCGGTTCCGCCGCTTTCCGGCAGCGCGATGTTCGGTGGCGACGGTGATCAGATGTGCCCCCACCGGCTGGTCCTGGAGCACGTGACCAGCCGGTGGGGCGTGCTCGTGCTGATCGCGCTCCTCGACCGCTCGCACCGGTTCAGCGAGCTGCGCCGCCGTATCGGCCGGGTCAGCGAGAAGATGCTCACGCAGACCCTCCAGACGCTGGAGCGCGACGGGCTGGTCCACCGCGACGCCAAGCCGGTGATCCCGCCCCGCGTCGACTACTCCCTCACCGGGCTCGGCCGCGAGGCCGCCGAGCAGGTGCGCGCCCTGGCCGGCTGGACCGAGCGGCGCATGGACCAGGTGGTGGCGGCCCGGGAGCGGTACGACACCGCGAAGCGGCAGGCATGAACCGGCAGGTCTGAAGCGACGACTGGCATGAACCGGCAGGTCTGAAGCGACGACTGGCCTGAGCCGGCAGGTCTGAAGCGACTGGCCTGGCGGCGGGTGCGCCCGCCGCCAGGCCATGCGCGTGGTCCGCGTCCCCTCAGCCGACGACGGTCCAGGTGTCCCCGCCCGCCAGCAGGGTGGCGAGGTCGCCCTTGCCGTTGTGTTCGATGGCGGTGTCGAGCTGGTCGGCCATCTGGGTGTCGTAGACGGGGCGGTCGGTGTCGC
>NZ_JBHWHV010000044.1:0-89277 GCF_042732375.1 Streptomyces sp. NPDC059785 | reverse complement strand
GGTGACGGCCGTGCGACCCACGGCCGTCACCGGCGTGCCCGGACGTGTCGCGGTGGCGCGGCGGACGTGTTGCGATGGTGCCGCGGACGCGCCGTGCCGGTTCTCCGTTGTGCGGGTGCACAAGCTTGGCGGGCCGCGTCTGGGAGCCTGCCCAGCGCGATCGCGGATCCGGGCGCCTTCGCGCTGGTGACGCGGGGTGTCCGCGCGGAAGGGTTAAGTGAAGGCTGGACTTCCGCGTTGGTTTACGCGGAAGTAACGTAACGCTCGTGACCGGAATGACGACTGTGCCAAGTCCACTCCGGAAGACCGGCCGGAGTGCGGAACCGCCCCTCGTGCCAGGGGCATCGAAGACACCGGAACCCGCGAGACCGCAGCCCCCCGAGTCCGGACCCGCGGTGGACGCGCCCTCCGGCCCGGTACGTGAGCTGTTGCTGCTGATCGGCGCCGAACTGGAGCGGGACGAGGGCGCCGCCGGGGTCGACGCGGACCTCGTCCTGCGGGCCGCGGAGGCCGCCGGGCTGGACGCCGGGGTACTGGAGAACGCGGAGGCCGCGGGGCTCGTACGCCTGGACGGCGGCCGCCTGCGCTGTACGGATCCGCGGCTGCCCCGACACGTGTACACGGCCGCCCCGCGGGCCCCGCGCCGCTCGGCCCACCGACTGCTCGCGGCGGCCTGCGAGGGCGACCCGCACGCCCTGCCGGCCCTGTACCACCGCGCCTCGTCCACCGAGAGCCCGGCCCCGGGCCCGGCGGACGAACTGGCGGCCGCGGCGGCGGAGCCGGGGGTGCGGCGGTGGCCGGTCGAGGGGGAGGGCTCGGGGGCTGGTGAGGGGGGTCCGCGCGGTCTGTCCGCGCTGTACCAGCGGGCCGCTTCGGTCGCCGAGGGCCCGGCCTCCGGCGCTCCGTCGGTGCTTCGGCACGGGGTTCCGGTGGCTGAGAGCCCCGCTGCTGGGGTGGTCGGCGAGCCGGTGGCCGCCGCGGAGGGGCCGGGTCCGCGTCGGTGGCCGGTTGACGGGGAGGGCTCGGGGGTTGGTGAGGGGGGTCCGCGCGGTCTGTCCGCGTACCAGCGGGGCCCGGCTGTCGTGGGTCCCGCTTCCGGGGCGGCCGGGGAGCCGGTGGCTGTCCCGGCGGGGCCGGGTCCGTGCCGGTTGCCGGTCGACGGGGAGGGCTCGGCGGTCCGCGAGGGCGGCCGGCGTGCTCCGTCGGTGTCCCGGCACGGGGCCTTCGTGGCTGGGAGCCCCGCTTCCGGGGCGGCCGGCGAGTTGGTGGCCGCCGCGGCGGAGCCGGGGTCGCACCGGTGGCCCTCCCACCGGGAGCGTTCGGCGGCCTATGCCAGGGCCGCCGAGCTCACCGCGGACCAGGTCCTGCGCGGTGTCCGTCTCACCGCCGCCGCCGAGCACGCCCGGCTCGGGGGACTGCCGCACCGCGCGCGGGAGTTGCTCGCCGCGGCCGGGCCCGAGGGGCTGCCCGACGCCGCGCGGGGCGCCGCCGAACTGGTCCGCGGCCGGCTCGCCCTGCACGACGGCCCGGTCGCCGACGCCCGCGAGACCCTGCTGCTCGCCGCCGAACTGCTCACCCGGGACGACCCGCCGCTGGCCCTGACCGCCCGGCTCGCCGCGACCGAGGCGGCGTGGGCGATGGGCGACGCGCGGGCCTACCTCGAGGCGCTGGGCCACCCCGCGTCGCGCACCGGCCCGGCCCCCGCGGACCGCGAACTCGCCTCGTACCGGGCCGGGATGGCCGAGGTCATGCAGGGACGCCTGGGCGCCGGCCGGGTGCCGCTCGGGGGAGTGGTGGCGGACGGCACCGTGACGGCCGGCGACGACCCCGTGGCGCTGCTGCGGACCGGTGTCGCCGCCCTCGTCGTCGGAGACCTCCCGGCCGCCTGCCGGGTCAACTCACGGGCCCTGGCGCTCGCCCGCGCCCGCGGCACGTACGTCCTGGTGTCCCAGGCCCTCGAACACCTCGCCTACGGAGAACTGCGCGCGGGCCGGCACGCCCGCGCCCGCGCCCACGCCGAGGAAGGGCTGCGCGCCGCCCTCGACGCGGGCCAGCACAACATCGCGGCCCACCAGCACGCCATCCTCGCCCTCGCCGCGTCCGTCGAGGGCGACCCCGAGTCCGTGGCCGAGCACGCGGCCGCCGCCGAACGCGTCGCCGCGCCGCACGGCCTGACCCAGGCCGCGACGCTCGCCCAATGGGCGCGCGCCCGCGCCGATCTGGGCCGCGGCCGGGTCCCCGAGGCCGCCGCACGGCTCGGCCCGCTGGTCGGCCCCGGCCCCCGCAGCGGCCACTTCGCGGTCCGGATGCTCGCCGTCCCCTGCTTCGTGGAGGCGGCGGCGCGGGCCGGCCAGGCCGCGGCGGCCAGGTCCGCGGTGGCGGAGTTCGCCGTGTGGGCCGGGCAGGGCGCCGACCCGCAGGCCCCGGCCCAACTGGCCCGCTGCCGCGCCCTGCTGAGCGGCCCCGAGGAGTGCGAGCCGCTCTTCACCGCGGCCCTCGCCTGCCACGACCGGGCGGGCGGCGACTTCGAGCGCGGCCGCACCCAACTGCTGTACGGGGCCTGGCTGCGGCGCAGGCGCCGCCCCGGCGAGGCCCGCGGCCGGCTGCGCGACGCGCTGGTCTCCTTCGAGCGGGGCGGGGCGGCCGGCTGGGCCGAACAGACCCGGGCGGAGCTGCGCGCCACCGGCGAGGCCACGGAGCAGGAACCACCGGGACCGCTGGCGCTCCTGACGCCCCAGCAGCTGCGGATCGCCCGCTGCGTCGCGGAGGGCGCCACCAACCGCGAGGTCGCGCTGCACCTGTCCGTGAGCCCCCGCACGGTCGACCACCACCTGCGCAACGTCTTCGCCGTACTGGGCGTCCGCTCCCGCGTCGAACTGTCCCGCCTGGTGGACCGCGCCGGGGAGACCGCCGCGCCCCTGTGACGCCCCGGGTTCCACCGCCGAGTTCCGGGACCCCGGGGAGCCTCGTACGGTCGGACGCCGACCGGAAATTGCCGCCAGGCCCTAGGTACCGACCGGGCGGTATGTCATCCTTCGGGCTCAGGATGGTCCGGCGGGACCGGTGTGCCGCGCGGCGGCCCACGGCCCGGACCGGACGGAGCCGACTCCGGTGGAGGACAGCGATGCAGCACCTCGTACCCGATCACGTCAGGGCCGTGCCCGGGCCGCGGACCCCGGTGTTCGCCGCCCGTTCGGCCGTCGAGGGCGAGGCGCTCACCGTGCTGCACCGGGCGGCGCGTGCGCTCCTCGCGGGCCTGCCCGACCTCACCGAGCGCCTGATGACGGTCCTGCGGGAGCGCGAACCCGCCTACCGCGCGGCCATGGAGACGGACGCCGACGGCGTACGCGAGGAGGTGCAGCGCTCGCTGCGCCTCAACGTCGGCTCCCTGCTGCGCCCCGGCGAACTGCGCGAGGCCGCGCGCCGCTGCTCCTGGGCCATCGGCAGGTCCCGCGCCGAACGCGGCCTGCCGCTGGACGCCCTGCTGCGCGCCTTCCGGCTCGGCGGCGGCCTGGTCTGGCAGGGCCTCGTGGACGAGACGACCCACCGCCACCCCACCGACGTACGTCTCCTGGTGCACGTCGCCGCGGACGTCTGGAACTTCGTCGACGAGCACTGCGCGGTCGTCGCCGACGCCTACCGCCAGACCGAGCGCGAACTCGTCTGGCGTCGCGAGAACCGGCTGCGCCTGATGACCGCCGCACTGCTCGACGGCACGGCGCGGATCGCCGACCTGCCGGCCACCGCCGCCGCCCTCGGCCTGCCCGAGCAGGGCCGGTACGCGGTCGTGGTGGTCCGGCTGTCCGCCGGGCGGTCGTACCAGGACGCCCGCGGTCCGGCGGAACTCCCGGGGCTGCGCGTGCTGTGGCACCGGGACCGCGACGGTGGCGGCAGCCACGGCATCGTCCTCGCCGACGGCGGACCGTCCGCCGGGAACGACCGCGACCACGACCACGCGACCGGCGACGGCACCGGCACCCGTACCCGCGCCACCGGGGGCGGCCCCGACGGACCGGAGGACCGTACGGCGGCCGGGCCCGCCCTCGACGCGGGACGGATCGGCCGCCGGCTGGTCCTGCCGCCCGGCGCCCGGGCCGGGGTGAGCCCGGTGGCCGACGGGCTCGCCGCGATCGGGGATGCCCGGCGGCTCGCCGACACGGCCCTGCGCACGTGTCCGCGCACCGGCGGCACCGTCGTACTGGAGGAGCAGTTGCCCGCCGCGCTGGTGGTCTCGGCGCCGAACCTGGGCGCGGCCCTCGCCGAGCGGGTTCTCGGACCGCTGCTGCGCCTCGACCCGGCGGACCGCGACGTCCTGCTCGACACCCTCACGGCCTGGCTCAGCTGCGACGGCTCGGCCCAGCGCGCCGCGGCCGGGCTGTACTGCCACCGCAACACCGTCCTGAACCGGCTGCGCCGCTGCGAACAGCTCACCGGACGCAGCCTGACCCGCCCCGCGGACCTCGTGGAACTCTCCCTCGCGCTGAGCGCCCACCGCCTCTGCACCGGCTGAGCCGCGGCCGGGCGGCGGCGGACGGCACCGAGCCCCGTGAGACCGTCGCGGTGCACACGTACGCCTTCCCGTTCCGGACCTGAGGGGGCGCGAGCCGTGCAGGCGGAGGACGAAGAGACGGCAGCCGTGCAGGCGGAGGACGAGGGGACGGGTGCCGTGCAGACGGAGGACGAAGGGACGGGTGCCGTGCCCTCGATACCGGCACCGATACCGGCACCGATACCGGCGCCGATGCCCACGGTCCAGGGGACCGCGCGGCGCGCCGCCCACCACGACCCCAACGTGCTGCGCTGGCTCGGCGCCTACACCGTGTCGGCGATGGGCGACAACGTCTACTACATCGCCCTGTCCTGGGCGGCCGTGCAGTCCGGTACCCCCGCTCAGGCGGGGATCGTGACGGCCGCCAGTGCCGTACCCCGTGCCCTGCTGATGCTCGGCGGGGGCGTCGTCGCCGACCGCTACGGGCCGCGCCGCGTGGTGCTCGGCAGCAGCACGGTGCGCTGCGCGCTCGTCCTCGCCGCGGCGCTGCTTCTTCTCGTGACGACCCCCGGCCTGTGGGCGCTGGGCACGGTGGCCGTCCTCTTCGGCGTCGTGGACGCCGTCTTCCTGCCTGCCGCGGGCGCCCTGCCCGCCCGGATCGCCGACCGGAGCCAGCTCGCCCGGGTCCAGGGCATGCGGGGCCTGGCGACCCGGCTCGCCAACGTCCTCGGCGGACCGCTCGGCGGCCTCGGCATCGCGCTCGGCGGCACCGCGGGCGCCTTCGGCCTCGCCACGCTGCTCATCGGCGGCTCCCTGCCGCTGCTGCTGACGGTGCGGGTCGGCCGGGTCCCCGCGGACGACCGGCCCGAGCGGCGCGCCGTCCTCGCCGAACTGCGCGACGGACTGCGCCACATCCGCCGGGACCCCGTACTGCGCCCGCTGGTGCTCACCATCGCCCTCGGCGACCTGGGGTTCGTCGGCCCCATGAACCTCGGCCTGACCCTCCTCGCGCGCGAGCGCGGCTGGGGCACGGCCGGCCTCGGCTGGGTGCTCGCCGGGTTCGGGATCGGCGCCGGTGCCGTGTCGCTGCTGCTGACCGTGCGCGGCCGGGTGCCGCGGGCCGGGCTGGTCATGGCACCGGCGACCGTCGCCGGGGGCGTGGCACTCGGTGCCCTCGCCCAGGTGCCGTCCGTCGCCGCGGCGGCCGGCGTGGCAGCCGCCGTCGGTGTGCTGGCCGGTCTCGGCGGGGCGCTGGGCTCGGCCCTGCTCCAGGCGCAGGCGGGCCCCGCCTACGTCGGCCGCGTCACCTCGGCCGCCACCCTGGTCAGCTTCGGCGCGGCACCGCTCACCTTCCCGGTGGTCGGCTGGGCGGCGGAGCTGTACGGCATCGGCACGGTCTTCGCGGCCGGCGCCGCGGTGTGCGCGCTGGCCGGCGCCATCACCCTGGGCTCGGCCCCACTACGCCGCGCGGAACTGCCGGGCTGACCCGGGCGGGAGCCGTGGACCGCCGCCGCACTACCCAGACCGGGATCATGGACCGCTGCCGCTGCCGCTGCCGCTGCCGCTGCCGCTGCCGCTGCCGCTGCCGCTGCCGCTGCCGCTGACGCTGGCCCCGGCCGGGGCCACGCACGGGCCGCTGCCGCGCTGACCCGCCCGGCATCGCGGACCGCTGCCGCGCTCACCCGGCGGCCGGTGTCGCGGACCGCCGCCCCGGGGCTTGGACCACCGCCCGGGTCGCGGACCGCCGCCCCGGGGCTTGGACCACTGCCCCGGGGCTTGGACCACTGCCCCAGATCACGGATCGCCACCCCAGGTCACATCCCGAGCCGCTTCGCCTCCTGCAACCTGCTGATCGCCTCCTTGTCGCCGGCCAGCTCGACGTCCGCCGCGCTGCGCCGTCCGTACAGGAACAGCAGCAGCTCCGAGGGTTCCCCGGTCGCCGTCACGACCGGGGTGCCCTTGTGCGCGACGACCGTCTGGCCGTCCGGGCGGCGCAGCACGAGACCGGTCGGCGCGCCGCGCCCCACGAGGCGGGCCGTGCGCTCCAGGGACGAGAACAGCGCGTCCTGGAAGACGGAGTCGAGCACGCGCGGCGTCCAGTCGGGCTGAGCCCGGCGCACGTCCTCGGTGTGGATGTAGAACTCGACCGTGTTCGACGCCTCGTCGATCTGCTTCAGCGAGAAGGGCGAGAAGCGCGGCGGGCCGGTTCGGATGAGCTGGATCAGCTCCTCGTACGGCTTGGCGGCGAACTCGGCCTGCACCTTCTCGAGCCGGGACGCGAGCTGTTTGATCAGGATTCCGCCCGCGGCGTCCGCGCGGCGCTCGCGCACCACCACGTGGGCGGCGAGATCGCGGGTCCTCCAGCCCTCGCACAAGGTGGGGGCGTCCGGTCCCTCGGCCTCCAACAGGTCGGCGAGGAGTAGTCGTTCGCGCTTGGCATGGGTCGACATGCCGGCCAGCCTACGACCGCCCCACCGGTCCGCCCAGTGCGCGGCACCCGGGTCACGCCAAGGCGGGGCGGGAAATCGGAGGGGAACCGGCGGGGAACCGGCGGAGAAGCGGACCGGCGGGGAACCGGCGGAGAAGCGGACCGGCGGGGAACCGATGGAGAAGCGGACCGGCGGGGAACCGATGGAGAAGCGGACCGGCGGAGAACCGGCGGAGGACCGACCGAGGACCGGCCGAGGACCGGCGGAGGACCGGCCGAGGACCTCGGCCCCGGCCCGGCCTGTGGACAACCGGAGAGCCCGGCCTAAGATTTCCGCCCGTGGCGACAGCCCGTGGGTCCGGCCTGTGGACAACCGCCGGTCGTGGTCCGGCGGCGCGGCACAATGGTCGGCATGACCAGCACGCCCCCGCCCAGCAGCCTCGACCCCGAGATCGCCGCGCGCCTCAAGCGCAGCGCCGACGGGCTCGTCCCCGCGATCGCCCAGCAGTACGACACCGGTGAGGTGCTGATGCTGGGCTGGATGGACGACGAGGCGCTGCACCGCACGCTCACCACGGGCCGCTGCACCTACTGGTCGCGCAGCCGCAGGGAGTACTGGGTCAAGGGCGACACCTCCGGACACGTCCAGCACGTGAAGTCCGTCGCCCTCGACTGCGACGCGGACACCCTGCTCGTCCAGGTCGACCAGGTGGGCGCCGCCTGCCACACGGGCGCCCGCACCTGCTTCGAGGCCGACGTCCTGACCGTGACGGGACCCGGCGCCCCGGAGCCCGGCCCGTCCGGAACCCCGGAGCCCGGCCCGTCCGCCGCCCCGGAGCCCGGCCCGTCCGCCGGTCCGGTATCCGGTCCCGTAACCGGCCGGTCCGGTTCCGGCACCGCCGCTGACGGTCAGTAAGGTCTGCCGCCATGGACCTCGAGACGTTCCGCAAGCTGGCCACCGACCGCCGTGTGATCCCCGTCAGCCGCAAGCTCCTCGCGGACGGCGACACGCCGGTCGCGCTCTACCGCAAGCTGGCCGCCGAGCGCCCCGGCACCTTCCTCCTGGAATCCGCCGAGAACGGCCGTTCCTGGTCCAGATACTCCTTCGTGGGCGTCCGCAGCCAGGCCACCCTGACGGCGCGCGACGGCCGGGCCCACTGGCTGGGCACCCCGCCCGTCGGCGTCCCCGTCGAGGGCGACCCGCTGGCCGCCCTGCGCGCCACCATCGAGGCCCTGCACACGCCCCGCGGCGACGACCTGCCCCCCTTCACCGGCGGCATGGTCGGCTATCTGGGCTACGACATCGTGCGCCGCCTGGAGAAGATCGGCCCCGGCGAGCGGGACGACCTGAAGCTGCCCGAGCTGACCATGCTGCTCACCAGCGACCTCGCCGTCCTCGACCACTGGGACGGCAGCGTCCAGCTCATCGCCAACGCCATCAACCACAACGACCTGGACACCGGCGTCGACGAGGCGTACTCGGACGCGGTCGCCCGCCTCGACGCCATGGAGGCCGACCTCTCCCGCCCGGTGTCGCAGCCCCCGGCCGCCCTCCCGCCGTCCGAGCTGCCGGAGTACACCGCGCGATGGGGCGGAGCGGACTTCCGGGCCGCCGTCGAGGACGTCAAGGAGCGCATCCGCGCGGGCGAGGCGTTCCAGGTCGTGCCGTCCCAGCGGTTCGAGACGCCGTGCACGGCGAGCGCCCTGGACGTCTACCGGGTGCTGCGGGCCACCAACCCCTCGCCGTACATGTACCTGTTCCGCTTCGACGGCTTCGACGTCGTGGGCTCCTCGCCCGAGGCGCTGGTCAAGGTCGAGGACGGGCAGGCGATGGTCCACCCCATCGCGGGCACCCGGCACCGCGGCGCCACCCCGCAGGAGGACCAGGCCCTCGCCGACGAGCTGCTCGCCGACCCCAAGGAGCGCGCCGAGCACCTGATGCTCGTCGACCTCGGCCGCAACGACCTGGGGCGGGTCTGCGAGCCCGGCTCCGTGGAGGTCGTCGACTTCATGTCGATCGAGCGGTACTCGCACGTGATGCACATCGTCTCCACCGTGACCGGCCGGGTCGCCCCCGGCCGGACCGCGTTCGACGTGCTGACCGCCTGCTTCCCCGCGGGCACCCTCTCCGGGGCGCCCAAGCCGCGCGCGATGCAGATCATCGACGAGCTGGAGCCCTCCCGGCGCGGCCTGTACGGCGGCTGCGTCGGCTACCTGGACTTCGCGGGCGACTCCGACACGGCCATCGCCATCCGCACGGCGCTGCTCCGCGACGGTACGGCGTACGTGCAGGCCGGAGCCGGGATCGTCGCCGACTCGGACCCGGTCGCCGAGGACACCGAATGCCGCAACAAGGCCGCCGCGGTCCTGCGCGCCGTACACACGGCGAACCGGCTGGCGTGAAACGTCACACCCTCCGATGCCGCCCCCGGGTGCCTGTTCGCCCCGTGTTCGGGTGATAGTGGAGTACGTGACTACTGCTGTGCCTCACCCCCGATCCGAAGCGGCGGGACCCGCCAGGTCCGGCCGCCGCAGCCTCGGCGTCGCCCTGCTGTGCGGCGCGCTCGGCGCCGCCGTGGCGCTGCTCTCCACCCGGCAGGGCTGGTCGGAGGGGACCGCGGCGGTGGCCGGCGGCGACCTTCCGCTGACCGCCAAGGGCAGCGACGTCACGGGTGTGCCCGCGGCCCTCGCCATAGTGGGCCTCGCCGCGCTCGTCGCCGTCTTCGCCGTGCGCCGCTCCGGACGTCTGCTGGTCTCGGCGCTGCTCGCGCTCTCCGGGGCGGGCACGGTCGCCGCGGCGCTGCTCGGCGCGGACGACAGCAGTGCCCTTGACGCGAAGGCCGCGCAGGTGTCCGGTGACACCTCGGCCACCGTGGACGCGCTCAGCCATACCGCCTGGCCGTACATCGCGGCGGCGGGCGGCGCGCTCATCCTGCTGGCGGGCCTGCTCGCGCTGGTCTACGGGCGGCGCTGGCCCGCCATGTCGGGACGGTACGAGCGCGACGGCACGCCCCGGCCCCGCAAGGCCAAGCCGGTCGACCCGGACCGCCCCGAGGACATCTGGAAGGCCCTGGACCGCGGCGAGGACCCGACCGGCGCCTGAGGCTTCACCCGGCGGGGACGGCTCCCGGGGCGAAGGCGTCGGCACCCCCGCTCCCGCCCGGCCCCGTCGTCCTCGCCGCACCGCCGCCTCCGCTCCCGCGTCCTCCGTCGCCGTCCCCACCGCCCCGCCGCCACGCGCGGAGCGACCCCGCGCTCACATCCGACGTGCCGGTACGGGACAATGGGCGGCGAGCGTCGGGCTCACACACGCACACAGCAACGAGGAGCAAGTCATGGCGGGCAGCAGCCACGGCCACGGTCACACCCCGGCCGCCTGGACCGGTGTCATCATCGCCTTCATCGGTTTCTGCGTCGCGGGCGCCTTCATGGTGATGGCCAACCCCGTGGGCTTCTGGGCCGGTATGGCCGTCATCCTGCTCGGCGCTGTCGTCGGGGGCGTCATGCGCATGATGGGCATGGGCCAGGACAGCAAGCCCCACGCGACGGCCACCGCGAAGAGCTGATCCCCAAGCGGATCACGACACCCGCGCGCACGACGGCCCCCGAAACCGGGGGCCGCTTTCGTATGCGCACCCCCGGCCACTCCGGGTATCCCGGCCACCTCGGCCGCTCCCGGGACGCTCGCCGGGCGCCCGGCCGCCGCGCCCGGCACAATACGTGGCGTGAACACCGAACCGCGGTGGGTCGCCCCGCCCCCGGGCCCGTATCGAAGTCTGCCCCCGGTCCCGCCCCCGGCCCCACGCCCCGGCCCCGCCGCCGCGGCCCGCCGCCTGGCCGTCCCCGTCGGCGTGCTCGCCGCCGTCGTCGGCGCGTTCGCGTACGTCGGGGCCGTGGACCCGAACGAACCCGGGCACTACCCGGCCTGCCCGCTGCTGCGCTACACCGGGCTGTACTGCCCCGGCTGCGGCGGCCTGCGCAGCGCCCACGCCTTCGTGCACGGGGACCTCGCCGCCGCGCTCACGGACAACGCCCTCGCCGTCGCCGGTTACCTGGCGTTCGCCGTGGTGTGGACCCTCTGGGCGGTACGGGCGGCGCGCGGCCGGCCGGTGGGCCTCGACCCGGGCCCGGTGACCCTGTGGGGCGGGTCCGCGG
Organism: Streptomyces sp. NPDC059785; assembly: GCF_042732375.1. Taxonomy (NCBI): domain Bacteria; kingdom Bacillati; phylum Actinomycetota; class Actinomycetes; order Kitasatosporales; family Streptomycetaceae; genus Streptomyces; species Streptomyces sp. NPDC059785. The sequence continues at coordinate 78,205 of NZ_JBHWHV010000044.1, read as the reverse complement.
TGCTGCTGGTCTTCACCGTTGTCCGGAACCTGCCCATCGGTGGCTGGCTGCACCCTTGATCAACCGATGAACGTCCAGGTAGTGGGACCGCCGTCAACCGGATGCGAGGGCTACGGCTTCCTCCGGATACCATCGCAGGTGACCCATCGAAACCGTCGGCGACGGCCCACCCCGGGTCACCCGCTCGACTGCTTCAACCGCTTCAACCGTCCACCGCAGGAAGGGGGCCGCTCGCGTGAGTGTGCTCGACGAGATCATCGACGGAGTCCGTGCCGACCTGGCGGAGCGGCAGGCACGCGTCAGCCTCGACGAGCTCAAGGAGCGCGCGGCGAAGGCTCCGGCGGCCAAGGACGGCGCGGCGGCCCTGCGCGGTGACGGCGTCAAGGTCATCTGCGAGGTCAAGCGCTCCAGCCCGTCCAAGGGCGCGCTGGCCGCGATCGCCGACCCGGCGGGACTCGCCGCCGACTACGAGGCGGGCGGCGCGGCCGTCATCTCGGTCCTGACCGAGCAGCGCCGCTTCGGCGGCTCGCTGGCCGACCTGGAGGCCGTCCGCGCCAAGGTCGACATCCCCGTCCTACGCAAGGACTTCATCGTCACGTCGTACCAGCTCTGGGAGGCCCGCGCGTACGGTGCCGACCTCGCGCTGCTGATCGTGGCCGCCCTGGAGCAGTCCGCCCTGGAGTCCCTGATCGAGCGCGCCGAGTCCATCGGGCTCACGCCGCTGGTCGAGGTGCACGACGAGGACGAGGTCGAGCGCGCGGTGGACGCCGGCGCCAAGGTGATCGGCGTGAACGCCCGCAATCTGAAGACGCTCAAGGTCGACCGGAACACCTTTGACCGCGTCGCCCCGGAGATCCCGGACCACCTGGTCAAGGTCGCCGAGTCCGGCGTCCGCGGCCCGCACGACCTGATCGCGTACGCGAACGCCGGCGCCGACGCGGTGCTGGTGGGCGAGTCCCTGGTGACCGGCCGCGACCCGAAGACCGCGGTCTCCGACCTCGTCGCCGCCGGGGCCCACCCCGCACTGCGGCACGGCCGGGGCTGACCTCCCGCTAGGCTTGCCCCGATGACCGATCCGACCACCCTGGCCACCCGGGACCCGTACGCCCGCCTCGCGCGCGGCTGCCGGCCCCGTGGCTGCCGTGCCCCCGCCCGCCGGGTGCACGGCCGCCGGGTGCGGTACGTCATCGGGGACGAGCCGGGCCAGGTGAACGGCATGCGATGGCAGCGCCCCGTGAGGGGCGCGGGCTCTGTCGGCACACGCGGCTCCACCGCGTGAGCACGACGTGTCACCACGGTCGTCCCGCGGCCGGCTGACGACCCCGCTCCCTCCACGGCGATCAGTGTCCGTTCACACACTCACCGTGAGGTTTCCGCATGCCCAGCGAGTTCTTCATTCCCGACCCCGACGGCGGGGTCCCCAGCGCCGAGGGGTACTTCGGCGCGTTCGGCGGCAAGTTCATCCCGGAGGCGCTGGTCGCCGCCGTGGACGAGGTCGCCGTCGAGTACGACAAGGCGAAGGCCGACCCCGAGTTCGCCCGCGAGCTCGACGACCTGCTCGTCCACTACACCGGGCGCCCCAGCTCCCTGACCGAGGTGCCGCGCTTCGCGGTCCACGCCGGCGGTGCCCGGATCTTCCTCAAGCGCGAGGACCTGAACCACACCGGCTCGCACAAGATCAACAACGTGCTCGGGCAGGCCCTGCTCACCAGGCGGATGGGCAAGACCCGCGTCATCGCCGAGACCGGAGCCGGTCAGCACGGCGTCGCGACCGCCACCGCCTGCGCCCTGTTCGGCCTCGAGTGCACCATCTACATGGGTGAGATCGACACCGAGCGCCAGGCCCTGAACGTGGCCCGGATGCGCATGCTCGGCGCCGAGGTCATCGCCGTGAAGTCCGGCAGCCGCACCCTCAAGGACGCCATCAACGAGGCGTTCCGCGACTGGGTCGCCAATGTCGACCGCACCCACTACCTCTTCGGCACGGTCGCCGGACCGCACCCCTTCCCGGCCATGGTCCGCGACTTCCACCGGGTCATCGGCGTGGAGGCCAGGCGGCAGATTCTTGAGCGCGCCGGACGCCTCCCCGACGCCGCGATCGCCTGCGTCGGCGGCGGCTCGAACGCGATCGGCCTGTTCCACGCGTTCATCCCGGACGCGGACGTCCGCCTGATCGGCTGCGAGCCCGCCGGGCACGGCGTGGAGACCGGCGAGCACGCGGCCACCCTGACCGCGGGCGAGCCCGGCATCCTGCACGGCTCCCGCTCGTACGTGCTCCAGGACGACGAGGGCCAGATCACCGAGCCGTACTCCATCTCGGCCGGTCTCGACTACCCGGGCATCGGCCCCGAGCACGCCTACCTCAAGGACTCGGGCCGCGGCGAGTACCGCGCCGTCACCGACGACGCGGCCATGCAGGCGCTGCGGCTGCTGTCGCGCACCGAGGGCATCATCCCGGCCATCGAGAGCGCCCACGCGCTGGCCGGCGCCCTGGAGGTCGGCAAGGAGCTGGGCCCGGACGGGCTGCTCGTCGTCAACCTGTCGGGGCGCGGCGACAAGGACATGGACACGGCCGCCCGCTACTTCGGCCTGTACGACACCGACGCGGCCGTCGCCGAGGACGCCGCCGACCTCGCCGAGATCGAGGGGGACGCCAAGTGAGTGGCAACATCGACCTGCTGAACGACACGCTCGCGGGTGCGAAGGCCGAGGGCCGCGCCGCGCTCATCGCCTACCTCCCGGCCGGCTTCCCGACCGTGGACGGCGGCATCGCGGCGATCAAGGCGGTCTTCGACGGCGGCGCCGACGTCGTCGAGGTGGGCCTGCCGCACAGCGACCCCGTCCTCGACGGCCCCGTCATCCAGACCGCGGACGACATCGCCCTGCGCGGCGGCGTGCGGATCGCCGACGTGATGCGCACGGTCCGCGAGGCGTACGAGGCCACCGGCAAGCCGGTGCTCGTGATGACGTACTGGAACCCGATCGACCGCTACGGCGTCGAGCGGTTCACCGCCGAGCTGGCCGAGGCGGGCGGCGCGGGCTGCATCCTGCCCGACCTGCCGGTGCAGGAGTCCGGGTTGTGGAGGGAGCACGCGGAGAAGCACGGTCTCGCGACCGTCTTCGTCGTCGCGCCCAGCAGCAAGGACGCCCGGCTCGCCGAGATCACCGCGGCGGGCTCCGGCTTCGTCTACGCGGCCTCGTTGATGGGCGTCACCGGTACCCGCGAGTCCGTCGGCGAGCAGGCCCAGGAGCTGGTGCGGCGCACCAAGGCCACCACCGACCTGCCCGTCTGTGTCGGACTCGGCGTCTCCAACGCCACGCAGGCCACCGAGGTGGCCGGCTTCGCCGACGGCGTCATCGTCGGCTCGGCCTTCGTGAAGCGGATGCTCGACGCCCCCGACGACGCGGCGGGCCTGGAGGCCGTACGCGAGCTCGCGGGCGACCTGGCGAAGGGCGTGCGCGGCGGCGCCTGAGCGGCCACGACCCACGCGCGTATCCACGCGTAACGGACAATCCGCTCACTCGAACGGGTGGACCTCGGACCGGGGAGGCGCGCTGCGCCTCCCCGGTTCGTTCTGCCGGATGTGAGCGAGAAGAATCGTGACGGAAAGCGCAGCGCCCGCGAGCGGCTTGCGGTCGAGCGAGAGAAGCAGAAGGCCGCGGACAGGCGCCGCCGGGCACTGATCGTGGGAGCCTCCGTGGTCTGCGTCCTCGGCCTCGCGGCCGTGGTGGGCGTCGTCGCCGCGAACGCGGGCAAGGACAGCAAGAAGAGCGACTCCTCGGGCCCGGTCGTGTCGCCCTCGGGCGCGCAGGGCAAGGACGCGCTCGCCATCCCGGTCGGCAAGGACAGCGCCAAGTCGACGCTCACGGTGTGGGAGGACTTCCGCTGCCCCGCTTGCCAGTCCTTCGAGACCAACTACCGCTCGACCGTCCACGACCTGGTCGACTCCGGCGACCTCAGAGTGGAGTACCACCTGGTCACGATCATCGACGGGAACATGGGCGGCACCGGCTCCCGCCGCGCCGCGAACGCCGCGGCCTGCGCCCAGGACGCCGGAAAGTTCACCGCGTACCACGACGTGCTGTACGAGAACCAGCCGCAGGAATCCGACGACGCCTTCGCCGACAACGGCAAGCTCATCGACCTGGCGGGCAAGGCGAAGGGCCTGGACACCCCGGCGTTCCGCACCTGTGTCAACGACGGCACGCACGACAGCTGGGTCGACAAGTCGAGCAAGGCGTTCTCGACCAGCGGTTTCAACGGCACGCCGACGGTCCTGCTCGGCGGCAAGAACATCTACGCGGACCGCAGCATGACCCCCGCCAAGCTGAAGGAGCAGGTGCTGGCCGCGAACAAGAAGGCCGGCCAGGGCTGAGCCCCCGTCCGGCCCCGTCCCGCCCTCTCCCCCTTCTCCCGCCCCCTGCGCCCCCGGTCTCCCAGTGGCCGGGGGCGCCGCCCGTTATGGACCCGTAGCCGGGGCGCCCGCCGTCGGCGGGGCCCGGCACGGTAGCGTCGTCCCTGCCATGGAACTTGCCTACATTCCCAGCCCGTCGCGCGGGGTGCTGCACCTCGGCCCGATTCCGCTGCGCGGCTACGCGTTCTGCATCATCATCGGCGTCTTCCTGGCCGTCTGGCTCGGCAACAAACGCTGGGTCGCCCGCGGCGGGCGCCCCGGCACGGTGGCCGACATCGCGGTCTGGGCCGTGCCGTTCGGCCTCGTCGGCGGACGGCTGTACCACGTGATCACGGACTACGAGCTGTACTTCAGCGAGGGCCGTGACTGGGTGGACGCCTTCAAGATCTGGGAGGGCGGTCTCGGCATCTGGGGCGCGATCGCGCTCGGCGCCGTGGGCGCGTGGATCGGCTGCCGCCGCCGGGGCATCCCGCTCCCGGCCTGGGCGGACGCCCTCGCCCCCGGCATCGTCTTCGCCCAGGCCGTCGGCCGCTGGGGCAACTGGTTCAACCAGGAGCTGTACGGGCGCGAGACCGACGTGCCGTGGGCGCTGCACATCACGTCCACGACGGACGGCAGGCTGCCGGGGTACTACCACCCGACGTTCCTGTACGAGTCGCTGTGGTGCGTCGGTGTCGGCTTCCTCGTCATCTGGGCCGACCGCCGCTTCAAGCTGGGACACGGCCGGGCGTTCGCGCTGTACGTCGCCGCGTACTGCGTCGGCCGCGGCTGGATCGAGTACATGCGCGTCGACGACGCCCACCACATCCTGGGCCTGCGTCTCAACGACTGGACCGCGATGGGCGTCTTCCTGCTCGCCGTGATCTACATCGTCGTCTCCGCGAGGCTGCGGCCGGGGCGTGAGGAGACGGTGGAACCGGGCGCGGACGCCTCCGGCGAGGGCGACAGCACCGGCGACGGTGACGGCAAGACCGTGGGCCTGGACAAGAAGGCCGACGCGAGCGCCGAGGACGCCGAGGGCACCAGTGGCACCGGCTCGGCCGAGGACGTGGACGACGGGCCCGCGAAGGACACCGAAGCCGCCGAGCCCGCGAAGGCCGCCGAGCCCGCGAAGGCCGACGACGCAGCGGACGATGCCGCCGACGCCGGGGAACCGGCGAAGGGCGGGGCCGAGTCCGCCGAGGCGGCCAAGAAGAGCTGAGCCGCGCGGACCCTCGGGACCGCACACGCACGTACGTACGCGAAGGGCGCCGGATCCACCGATCCGGCGCCCTTCGCGGTGCGAGGGCCCGTCGTCACGGCGCCGGCGTGCGGCGCGCGGCCGACAGGTCCCCGGGGGCGGCGCCGGGCACGGTCACGCGGTGACGCCCGCTGCCTGCGCGTCGATCTCCGGGCGGGTCGGCATCGAGGGGGCCGCGCCGATCCGCTGGACCGCGAGCGAGGCCGCCGCCGACGCCCAGACCAGGGCGTCGGTCATCGGCCGGCCCTCGGTGAGCGCCACGGCGAGCGTGCCGACGAACGTGTCGCCCGCGCCGGTCGAGTCCACGGCCGTGACGCGCGGCGCGGGCACGGTCAGCGGTTCGGCGCCGCGGGCGGCGTACAGGCAGCCCGCCGCGCCGAGGGTGATCACCACCTCGCCGACCCGGTCGAGCAGGGCCGCGGCGGCGCCCAGGGGCTCGGGGACGCCGGACAGCGCGGCGGCCTCCCGCTCGTTCGCCACCAGCAGGTCGACGCTGTCGAGCAGTTCGGGCGGCAGGGGCTGGACGGGGGAGGGGGTGAGGACGGTGCGGACGCCGTGCCTGCGGGCGGTCCCGGCGCCCGCGGTGACGGCGGCGAGCGGGATCTCCAGCTGGAGCAGCAGCGCCTGGGCGCTGGCGATGAGGTTCTCGTCGCCGGTCGCGAGATGGTCGACGGTGGCGTTGACGCCCGGGATGACGACGATCGCGTTGCCGCCCTCGTCGTCCACGACGATGTGCGCGACCCCCGAGCGGCCCTCGTTGGTGCGCAGATGGCCGGTCTCCACGCCGGAGTGCTCCAGGGCGTTCCGCAGTCCCGTGCCGAAGGAGTCGGTGCCGACCGCGCCGATCATCGACACGTCGGCGCCGGCCCGCGCCGCGGCGATCGCCTGGTTGACGCCTTTGCCGCCGGGGATCTCCAGGAACTCCCGGCCGGTCACGGTCTCCCCGCGCTGCGGGGCCTTGGCCACGTACGCGACGAGGTCCATGTTCGCGCTGCCGAGTACGGCGATGTGGGTCATGGGTGGCGCCTTTCCTGGTCGTGGTGGTCGTCGCGACCGCGGTCGCAGTGCTCGTGGGTGAGGTGGGCGAGGGTGTCGAAGCCGGTGCCGTCGAAGTCGCCGACGGTGGTGGCGAGGCGGTTCTTCAGGGGTGCGGTCCAGCGGTCGGGGAGCGCGGCGGGGGACCCGGCGAGCAGTCCGGCGACGCTGCCCGCCGTCGCGCCGTTCGAGTCCGTGTCCCAGCCGCCCGACACCACGCGGCAGACGGACCCGGTGAAGTCGCCGTCCGCGTGGGTGAGGGCGGCGGCGATCAGGGCGGTGTTGGGGACGGCGTGCACCCAGTGGCAGTCGTGGTGGACGGCGTGCAGCGCGTCCACGACCGCGTCGAAGTCCTCGGTCGTACGGGCAAGCCGGACGGCATGCCGCACGGCCACGGCCAGCCGGGAGCCCGGTGGTACGACGGCGAGTCCCGTGCGCAGGCAGCCGTGCACGTCGTCGTCCCCGCCGGCCGCCGCGGCGATCACGGCCGCCGCGAACATCGCCGCGTACACCCCGTTCGCGGTGTGCGTGAGGGTGGCGTCGCGGTGGGCCTGTTCCGCGGCGGCGCCCGGGTCGCCCGCGTTGGTCCAGCCGTGCACGTCGGCGCGGACGAGGGCGCCGGTCCACTCCCGGAACGGGTTGCGGTGGCGGGCCGTGCGCGGGGGTTCGACGCCGGCCAGGAGGTTGCGGTAGGCGACGCGTTCGGCGGTGTACGTGCGGCCCGCCGGGAGTTCGTCGAGCCAGAGCCGGGCGACGTCGGCGGTGGTGAAGGCGTGGCCGTGGCGCTGGAGCAGCAGCAGGTTCAGCAGCGGGTGGTCGAGGTCGTCGTCCTCGGGCATGCCGTCGATGTTCTCGGCGAGCGAGGTCGCGGCCGAGCGCCGGTTGAAGGGGTACGCCGCCGCGAGCCGGTCCGGGACGCCGCGGGCGGTGAACCAGGTGTTCAGCGGCCAGTTGCCGGTGGCCCGCGCGAGCGCGCGGATGCCCCGCAGCGGGAGCTTCTCCACGGGCTTGCCCAGCAGACAGCCGGCGGCCCGGCCCAGCCAGGCGGCCTCGAGCCGGGCCGGGGACGGCACCGGCCGGACGGCCGCCGGACCGGCCGGCCACTCGGGGCACAGCGCCCTGATCCCCGCCGGGTCCGTCGGCTCGGCGTCCGTCAACAGGCCCGGCAGATCGGCCAGTTCGTCGAGCAGGTCCTCCGCGAGGAGGCGCAGGTACGGGGAGGCGGCGGTGTGCGACGCGCCCGCGCGGAGGGGTGCCTCGGTGCCGCCCGCGTCGAACCAGCGGGCCGCGATCGCCGAGGCCTCGCGGCCGTCCTGGGCCGCCTGGCGCAGTTCGTGGCCGAGCAGGTCCTCGGGCTGCACCCAGGTCAGCCGGAGCACGGCGCCCCCGCGGGCCCGCCGAGCGCGTCACCGACGGCGGCTCCGACGCGCGCCCCGGCGATCCGTTCTTCCAGGTTTGCGCTACTTGCTGCTGTAGCGGAATGTGTGGGCGTCATGCCCGAATCATCCCCCTGGTGCGGCCGGTTCCGCGGCTGCCGACAGCCCGGCGAGTTCCGCCGGACCGGTACCGGTCAGGGACCGCCAGGGAGGGCGAAACCGCAGGTAAGTACGGCCTTCCTTGCTGGCGGGTGCGAAATAATCGGCGTACTTTTGGGGTTGTCGAGAGTTAGAAGAAGTCCAGTAAGGGTTCGGGTGGATGCCCGGGCAGGGGCCCCGCAAGGGCCTCGGGCGAGTAGCTGGGGGACCGGAATGGCCATCATCGAGACCGAGGCGGCGCTGCACGAGGCGCACCGCGACAACCACACCCACCGCGACGTCAACGGCGGCTGGCTGCGCCCGGCCGTGTTCGGCGCGATGGACGGCCTCGTCTCCAACCTGGCCCTGATGACCGGCGTCGCCGGCGGGGCCGTATCCCACCGGACCATCGTCGTCACCGGCCTCGCGGGGCTGGCCGCCGGCGCCTTCTCGATGGCCGCGGGTGAGTACACCTCCGTGGCCTCGCAGCGCGAGCTGGTCCAGGCCGAGCTGGACGTGGAGCGCCGCGAGCTGCGCAAGCACCCCGCGGACGAGGAGCGCGAGCTGGCCGAGCTGTATCAGGCGCGAGGCGTCGAACCGGGGCTGGCCAGGGAGGTCGCGCGGCAGCTCTCCCGCGACCCGGAGCAGGCCCTGGAGATCCACGCCCGCGAGGAGCTCGGCATCGACCCCGGCGACCTGCCCTCGCCGACCGTCGCCGCCGTCTCCAGCTTCGGTTCCTTCGCCCTGGGCGCGCTGCTCCCCGTACTGCCGTACCTGCTGGGTGCTACGGCGCTGTGGCCCGCGGTGCTGCTCGCGCTCGTGGGGCTCTTCGCGGCCGGTGCGGTCGTGGCCAAGGTGACGGCGCGTTCCTGGTGGTACAGCGGACTGCGGCAGCTCGCTCTCGGTGGTGCCGCGGCGGGTGTGACGTACGTCCTGGGCAGTTGGTTCGGTACGGCCGTAGGATGAACCGGTCGAGCACTTATGCAAGGGACTGCATAAGTAGCCGTTACTCGGCGGTTTCGAATCCATGACCACTGGGCATGAGCCGTAAGCGCTGCGGGCAACGACGCCCGCGGCGAGACCCCAAGTGGTGGGAGACGTTGCCCGCCGCGCCCGGACCGGCGGACACCGATCTGTCCGCTTGCGTCCCCTACTCTCACCGCCGTGCGTGGTACCCGCCGCCGCGACCGCGGTGTCCGCATGTTGGAACGAAGTATCCACTTCCCGAGAACCGCTCCATCATGTAACCTGCACGAAATTTTGCACCCACCGCAGAGGGCCAACGTCGTCCCTCGGCAGCCCCATATGCCACGACGACGACGGGAGAGCCGATGCGTACGCCGCGCCAGCCGTCCCAGCATTCCGCGAATGGCCAGAACTGGTCCTTCATGGATGCTCGCCCTGCTGCGCAGGGTATGTACGACCCCCGCAACGAGCACGACGCCTGCGGTGTCGGCTTCGTGGCCACCCTCACCGGCGAAGCCAGCCATACGCTGGTCGAACAGGCGCTCACCGTCCTGCGCAACCTGGAGCACCGCGGCGCCACCGGCTCCGAGCCCGACTCCGGCGACGGCGCGGGTCTGCTCTCGCAGGTGCCGGACGCCTTCTTCCGTGACGTGGCCGGATTCGACCTTCCCGAGGCCGGCTCCTACGCGGTAGGCATCGCCTTCCTGCCCGAGGACGGCACCGACGCCTACGTCTCACAGATCGAGACGATCGCGGCCGAGGAGGGCCTCACCGTCCTCGGCTGGCGCGAGGTCCCGGTCGCCCCCGGACTGCTCGGCGCCACCGCCCGCTCGACGATGCCCGCCTTCCGGCAGCTCTTCGTCACCGACCGGGCCTCGACGGGCATCGACCTCGACCGCAAGGCGTTCGTGCTGCGCAAGCGCGCCGAGCGCGAGGCCGGCGTGTACTTCCCGTCGCTGTCCGCCCGCACCATCGTCTACAAGGGCATGCTGACCACCGGCCAGCTCGAGCCCTTCTTCCCGGACCTGTCCGACCGCCGCTTCGCCTCCGCGATCGCGCTGGTCCACAGCCGCTTCTCCACGAACACGTTCCCGTCGTGGCCGCTGGCGCACCCCTACCGCTTCGTCGCGCACAACGGCGAGATCAACACGGTCAAGGGCAACCGCAACTGGATGCGCGCCCGCGAGTCCCAGCTCGCCTCGAAGCTCTTCGGCGAGAACGAGAACCTGGACCGGATCTTCCCCGTCTGCACGCCGGACGCCTCCGACTCCGCGTCCTTCGACGAGGTCCTGGAACTGCTCCACCTCGGCGGCCGCTCCCTGCCGCACTCCGTGCTGATGATGATCCCGGAGGCGTGGGAGAACCACGACTCCATGGACCCGGCCCGGCGCGCCTTCTACCAGTACCACTCCACGATGATGGAGCCCTGGGACGGCCCGGCCTGCGTCACCTTCACCGACGGCACCCAGGTCGGCGCGGTCCTCGACCGCAACGGCCTGCGCCCCGGGCGCTACTGGGTCACCGACGAAGGGCTCGTCGTCCTCGGCTCCGAGGTCGGCGTCCTCGACATCGACCCCTCGAAGGTCGTCCGCAAGGGCCGCCTCCAGCCGGGCCGCATGTTCCTGGTGGACACCGCCGAGCACCGCATCATCGAGGACGACGAGATCAAGGCGTCCCTCGCCGCCGAGCAGCCCTACGAGGAGTGGCTGGAGGCCGGCGAGATCGAGCTCTCCGACCTCCCCGAGCGCGAGCACATCGTGCACACCCACGCCTCGGTCACCCGCCGCCAGCAGACCTTCGGCTACACCGAGGAGGAGCTGCGCGTCCTGCTCGCGCCGATGGCCAAGGCCGGCGCCGAGCCGATCGGCTCCATGGGCACCGACTCGCCGATCGCCGCCCTGTCCGAGCGCCCCCGGCTGCTCTTCGACTACTTCACCCAGCTCTTCGCGCAGGTCACCAACCCGCCGCTGGATGCCATCCGCGAGGAGCTCGTCACCTCGCTGCGCTCCTCGCTGGGCCCCGCGGGCAACCTCCTGGAGCCGACCGCCGCGTCCTGTCGCAGCGTCACCCTGCCCTTCCCGGTGATCGACAACGACGAGCTGGCCAAGCTCATCCACATCAACGCCGACGGCGACATGCCCGGCATGAAGGCCGCGACGCTGTCCGGCCTGTACCGGGTCGGCGGCGGCGGCGACGCCCTCGCCGCCCGCATCGAGGAGATCTGCGCGGAGGCCGACGCCGCCATCGGCAACGGCGCCCGCCTGATCGTCCTCTCCGACCGGCACTCCGACGCCGAGCACGCGCCGATCCCGTCGCTGCTGCTCACCGCCGCCGTCCACCACCACCTCATCCGCACCAAGCAGCGCACCCACGTGGGCCTGCTGGTCGAGGCCGGTGACGTCCGCGAGGTCCACCACGTCGCCCTGCTCATCGGTTTCGGCGCCGCCGCAGTCAACCCGTACCTGGCGATGGAGTCCGTCGAGGACCTGGTCCGGGCCGGTACGTTCCTGCCCGGTATCGAGGCCGAGCAGGCCATCCGGAACCTGATCTACGCGCTCGGCAAGGGCGTGCTGAAGGTCATGTCCAAGATGGGCATCTCCACCGTCGCCTCCTACCGCGGCGCGCAGGTCTTCGAGGCCGTCGGCCTGGACGACGCGTTCGTGGAGAAGTACTTCAGCGGCACCACGACGAAGATCGGCGGCGCCGGTCTCGACGTGATCGCCCAGGAGGTCGCCGCCCGCCACGCCAAGGCGTACCCCGCCTCCGGCATCGCGCCCGCGCACCGCACCCTGGAGATCGGCGGCGAGTACCAGTGGCGCCGCGAGGGCGAGCCGCACCTGTTTGACCCCGAGACGGTCTTCCGCCTCCAGCACTCCACGCGCACCCGCCGCTACGACATCTTCAAGAAGTACACCGGCCGGGTGAACGAGCAGTCCGAGCGGCTGATGACGCTGCGCGGCCTGTTCAACTTCAAGTCCGACCGGCCCTCGATCTCCATCGACGAGGTCGAGCCGGTCTCCGAGATCGTCAAGCGGTTCTCCACCGGCGCCATGTCCTACGGCTCCATCTCGCGCGAGGCCCACGAGACCCTCGCCATCGCGATGAACCAGCTCGGCGGCAAGTCCAACACCGGCGAGGGCGGCGAGGACCCGGACCGCCTGTACGACCCGGCGCGCCGTTCGTCGATCAAGCAGGTCGCCTCCGGCCGCTTCGGCGTGACCAGCGAGTACCTGGTCAACGCCGACGACATCCAGATCAAGATGGCCCAGGGCGCCAAGCCCGGCGAGGGCGGCCAGCTGCCCGGCCACAAGGTCTACCCGTGGGTGGCCAAGACCCGGCACTCCACCCCCGGCGTCGGTCTGATCTCCCCGCCGCCGCACCACGACATCTACTCCATCGAGGACCTGGCCCAGCTGATCCACGACCTGAAGAACGCGAACCCGAAGGCGCGGATTCACGTCAAGCTGGTCTCGGAGGTCGGCGTCGGCACGGTCGCGGCCGGTGTGTCGAAGGCCCACGCGGACGTCGTGCTGATCTCAGGCCACGACGGCGGTACGGGTGCCTCGCCGCTCACCTCGCTGAAGCACGCGGGCGGCCCCTGGGAGCTCGGTCTCGCCGAGACCCAGCAGACGCTGCTGCTCAACGGTCTGCGCGACCGGATCGTCGTACAGACCGACGGCCAGCTGAAGACCGGCCGTGACGTCGTCATCGCCGCGCTGCTCGGCGCCGAGGAGTTCGGTTTCGCGACCGCGCCGCTCGTCGTCTCCGGCTGCGTCATGATGCGCGTCTGCCACCTGGACACCTGCCCGGTCGGCATCGCCACGCAGAACCCGGTGCTGCGCGAGCGGTTCGCCGGCAAGGCCGAGTTCGTCGTCAACTTCTTCGAGTTCATCGCCGAAGAGGTCCGCGAACTCCTCGCCGAGCTGGGCTTCCGCTCCATCGAGGAGGCCGTCGGCCACGCCGAGCACCTCGACGTGACCCGCGCCGTGAACCACTGGAAGGCGCAGGGCCTGGACCTGACCCCGCTCTTCCACGTGCCCGAGCTGCCCGAGGGCGCCGTCCGCCACCAGATCACCGTCCAGGACCACGGCCTGGAGAAGGCGCTCGACAACGAGCTGATCAAGCTCGCCGCCGACGCCCTCGCCGCGAACGACGTGACCGACGCCCAGCCGGTCCGCGCGCAGGTCGCGATCCGCAACATCAACCGCACGGTCGGCACCATGCTCGGCCACGAGGTGACGAAGAAGTTCGGCGGCGCGGGCCTGCCCGACGACACCATCGACATCACCTTCACCGGCTCCGCGGGCCAGTCCTTCGGCGCCTTCGTGCCGCGCGGTGTCACGCTGCGCCTGGAGGGCGACGCCAACGACTACGTCGGCAAGGGCCTCTCCGGCGGCCGGGTGATCGTCCGTCCCGACCGGGGCGCCGACCACCTCGCCGAGTACTCGACCATCGCGGGCAACACCATCGCCTACGGCGCGACCGGCGGCGAACTGTTCCTGCGCGGCCGCACCGGCGAGCGGTTCTGCGTCCGCAACTCCGGCGCGCTGGTCGTCTCCGAGGGCGTCGGCGACCACGGCTGCGAGTACATGACCGGCGGTCACGCGGTCGTCCTCGGCGAGACGGGCCGCAACTTCGCGGCCGGCATGTCCGGCGGCATCGCGTACGTCATCGACCTGGACCGCGACAACGTCAACGCGGGCAACATCTCCGCGGTCGAGGCGCTGGACGACGCGGACAAGCAGTGGCTGCACGACGTCGTGCGCCGCCACCAGGAGGAGACCGGCTCGACCGTGGCCGAGAAGCTCCTCGCCGAGTGGGACACGGCCGTGGACCGCTTCAGCAAGATCATCCCCAGCACGTACAAGGCAGTGCTCGCCGCCAAGGACGCCGCCGAGCGAGCCGGTCTCACCGAGACCGAGATCACCGAGAAGATGATGGAGGCGGCGACCAATGGCTGATCCCAAGGGCTTTCTCAACCACGGGCGCGAGGTCGCCGAGACCCGTCCCGTCGGCGAGCGCGTCAAGGACTGGAACGAGGTCTACGTCCCCGGCTCCCTGCTGCCGATCATCAGCAAGCAGGCCAGCCGGTGCATGGACTGCGGCATCCCGTTCTGCCACAACGGCTGTCCGCTGGGGAACCTGATCCCCGAGTGGAACGACTACGCCTACCGCGAGGACTGGACCGCCGCTTCCGAGCGGCTGCACGCCACCAACAACTTCCCGGAGTTCACGGGCCGGCTGTGCCCCGCCCCGTGCGAGTCGGCGTGCGTCCTCGGCATCAACCAGCCGCCGGTGACCATCAAGAACGTCGAGGTCTCCATCATCGACAAGGCGTGGGACACCGGCGACGTCCGGCCCCAGGCCCCCGAGCGCCTGTCCGGCAAGACCGTCGCGGTCATCGGCTCCGGACCCGCAGGACTGGCCGCCGCCCAGCAGCTCACCCGGGCGGGCCACACCGTCGCCGTCTACGAGCGCGCGGACCGCATCGGAGGACTCCTCCGCTACGGCATTCCCGAGTTCAAGATGGAGAAGCGGCACATCAACCGCCGTATCGAGCAGATGCGCGCGGAGGGCACCAAGTTCCGCACCGGTGTCGAGATCGGCCGGGACATCGACGCGGCGAAGCTGCGCAAGCGGTACGACGCCGTGGTCGTCGCGGCCGGCGCCACCACCGCCCGCGACCTGCCCGTCCCGGGCCGCGAGCTCACCGGCATCTACCAGGCCATGGAGTACCTGCCGCTGTCCAACAAGGTGCAGGAGGGCGACTTCGTGGCGCCTCCCATCACCGCCGAGGGCAAGCACGTCGTCGTGATCGGCGGCGGTGACACCGGCGCCGACTGCGTGGGCACCGCCCACCGCCAGGGCGCCGCCTCCGTCACCCAGCTGGAGATCATGCCGCGCCCGGGCGAGGACCGGAACGCGAACCAGCCCTGGCCGACCTTCCCCATGCTCTACAAGGTCACCTCCGCGCACGAGGAGGGCGGTGAGCGGGTCTACTCCGTCAACACCACCCACTTCGAGGGCGACGAGGACGGCAACGTCCAGTGGCTGCACCTCGTCGAGGTGGAGTTCATCAAGGGCAAGCTGACCCCGAAGCCGGGCACCGAGCGCAAGATCCCCGCCCAGCTCGTCACCCTCGCCATGGGCTTCACCGGCACCGACCGGGAGAACGGCCTGGTCGAGCAGTTCGGCGTGGACCTCGACGAGCGCGGCAACATCGCCCGCGACGCCGACTTCCAGACCAGCGTCCCCGGCGTCTTCGTGGCCGGTGACGCGGGCCGCGGCCAGTCGCTCATCGTCTGGGCCATCGCGGAGGGCCGCTCGGCCGCCCGCGGCGTCGACCGCTTCCTGACCGGTGCCAGCGACCTCCCGGCCCCCATCCGCCCCACGGACCGCTCCCTGATGGTTTGACCCGGGAGCGGTACAGCACCACCCCACCTGACGTCCCGTACAAAGGCGTACGGAACTGAACGCGGCGCCTGCCCTGTCCCCGACCGGACGACGGCAGGCGCCGCGCCATGTCCGGACGGCTCCCGGACCCGGGCCCTCACGGCACCCGGTACGTCTCCCCGTACACCTGCCACGTCAGCGGCGTGTCCAGGTCCAGGTTGTCCGCGTAGAGGAAGCGGCGTTGGGCCGTGTCGATTCGGGTGGTGTCGCGGTGGTCCGTGGAGGACTTCATGGCCTTGCGGCGGATGTCGAGGAAGATGTCCAGGTACGCCTTCTCAGAGCCGCCCTCGGCCGGGGTGTCGGCCTCCGCCACGGCGCGGGCGCGCAGGGTGTCGAAGCCGTCGCGGCCGCCGCCGGGGCCGTGCATCACCATCGCGTCGTAGTAGACGAACTGCCCGAGCGTGCCGAGGCCGTCGCGCCTGGCGCGCTCGACCGCCGGATCGAAGTAGACCCGGTCGCGCAGCCGGTCCTGTGCCTTCTGGAAGGCGGTCTCGCGGGCCTCCGCGCGCCAGGCCGCCGGGAAGCCGTCCAGGCCCGCGTGCGAGTCGGTGCCGTCGACCTTCCGCAGTGCGGGCAGATAGCGGGCCAGCCCGTTGTCCGGGTGGTCCCCGGTGTACTCCTCGACGAGGGTGAGCACGTCGTGGGTGCCGGTGGTGAAGCCGATGATGCCCGCGGTGTAGCCCCGGCCGTCACCGATGTCCTCGACGTAGCCGTACTGGGCGCGCCAGTCCAGCGAGGAGTTCTCGGCGCTCGACACGATCCGCTGGGCCAGCTCCTTCTTGTCGGGGGCGGCGAGCCCGGCAGGCGCGGCGGAGGCGCTGCCGCGCACCGGTGCGCTGTCGTGCGCTGATGCACTGTCGGGCGCGGGTACGCTGTCGTGCGCCGGTGCGCGTTCGGGCCAGAGCGCCCAGACCGTCACCGCGGCCAGCAGGGTCACGACGGCGATCAACGTGCCGACGGGTCGTCTCATGCCCCGCAGCCTACGGCCGGGGGCAGGACCGCAGCCTACGGCCGGGGCAGGACGGCTGCCCACCCCCGGAGCTCCCGTCAGATCGCGCCGCCCGTCAGTTCCTGCGACTTGACCACGGTCAGTACCACGAGCAGCACCAGCACCGCCACGCAGGCGCCCGCCTGGACCGCCGTCCGGCGCCCGCCGCGGGGCGCGTACGCGTACGCCAGCGCCACCGCGCCGCCCGTCACCAGCCCGCCCAGGTGCCCCTGCCAGGAGGTGACGGCCGCGGAGATCACCAGCCACAGCAGCAGATACGCCATGAACCGGTTGACGCCGCGCATGTCCGCGCCCAGCCGACGGGCCAGCACCCAGTACGCGGCGCCCAGACCGAAGATCGCCCCCGACGCGCCGAGCGCGCCGTCCCCCGGCGCGAGCAGCATGACCGCGACCGAGCCGCCGAGCGCCGACAGCAGATACAGGGCGAGATAACGGGCCCGGCCGAGCTGCGCCTCGGCGACCCGGCCCAGACTCCACAGCGAGGCCATGTTCATGATGATGTGGAGCAGCCCGAACGTGCCCTCGGTGGGCGGCAGATGGAGGAACGCCCCGGTCAGCAGCCGGTACCATTCGCCGCCCGCGACGCCCTCGATACGGAAGCCGGGGAACTCGTAGCCCTGCCAGACGTAGTGCCCGCCGTCCGGCCCGGCGAGGCCGATGCCGAGCATCGCGAACCGGTCCACCACCGCCGGGCGCACCAGCTCGGCCACGTAGGCCAGCACATTGAGCCCGATCAGCACCGACGTCACCAGGGGCTTCGCCGTGATCCGCCCGCCGAAGGCGGTACGGGGCTGCCGTATCGAGCGGGCGCCCTCCTGCACGCACTCCACGCACTGGTGGCCGACGGCCGCCTCGCGCATGCAGTCCGGGCAGATGAAGCGGTCGCAGCGGGTGCAGCGCACGTACGACTCCACCTTGGGGTGGCGGTAGCAGGTGGTGACGGGAGGGCTCGGTGGCTCGGGGGTTCCGGGCGTCTTGGGGGCTTGAGGGGTCTCGTTGGGGGCTTCAGGGGTCTCGGGGGTCTCGGGCGATGCCACGCCGGCTCCTCGGGGATGCGGGGTGATGCGGGGTGATACGGGGTGATACGGGGACGGTGAGCCGGTGGGGCTGCGGGGAACAAAATAGCGAAAGTCGGTGGACGGGGCGGGACTCGGGAGGGGCGGTCCGGCGGCGGTGACGTAATCTCGCCTTTCGATCACCGCGTCACCGCACACGTACCGCACGCGCGCCGCACCGCGAAGGGAGCCCCGCATGCCCGGGATCAGCCTCACCAAGGTGGAGGAGACCGCACCCGCGCTGGTCAGCCTGTACAAGAGCGCCGGGGTTTCCCTGGCCAAGCACGGGCTGAACGGGCAGCGGGCCGCCGTCTACCTCGTGGTCGACTACTCGGGTTCGATGAAGCCCTACTACAAGGACGGCAGCGTGCAGGCGCTCGCCGACCGGGTGCTGGGCCTCGCCGCGCACTTCGACGACGACGGCACGGTTCCGGTCGTCTTCTTCTCCACCGACATAGACGCGGTCACCGACATCGCCCTGGCCGGCCACGAGGGCCGGATCGAGCGCATCGTGTCCGGGCTCGGGCACATGGGCAAGACCAGCTACCACCTCGCCATGGACGCCGTCATCGACCACTACCTCGACAGCGGCTCCAAGGACCCCGCGCTCGTGGTCTTCCAGACCGACGGCGGCCCGATCAACAAGCTCGCCGCCGAGCGGTATCTGTGCAAGGCCGCGAAGCTGCCGCTGTTCTGGCAGTTCATCGGCTTCGGCGACCCCGGCAGCAAGCAGTTCGACTTCCTGCGCAAGCTGGACGAACTGGCCGTGCCGCAGAAGCGGATCGTCGACAACGCCGGGTTCTTCCACGCCGGGGCCGACCCGCGCGAGGTCTCCGACGCGGAGCTGTACGACCGGCTGGTCAGCGAGTTCCCGCAGTGGCTCGCGGCGGCGCGGGCGCGGGACATCCTGCGCTGAACCGCTCCGGCGGGACCGTGGCGCAAGGTCAACTCCCGCGACCCGGCGCCCCGTTGGCTTACCCGAGGGCACATGGCACCCTGGGGTGATCCGAGGGGAGCGTGTCATGGGCGCACGACGGATCGAACCCGGCCGGGCCGTGGTGGGGGTCTCGCGGGACGGACGGCCCCGGCAGACGAGCCGCGGCGAACGGGCCGCGGACTGGGCGGACGCACGCCTCGGCGTCTACGGCCTGGGCAAGTCGTTCATGCGCAAGGTCTTTCCCGACCACTGGTCCTTCATGCTCGGCGAGATCTGCCTCTACAGCTTCGTCATCCTCATCCTCACCGGCATCTACCTCACCCTGTTCTTCGAGCCCAGCGGCGTCGAGGTCGTCTACAACGGCTCGTACGAACCGCTCAACGGCATCACCATGACCCGCGCCTACGAGTCGACGCTCGACATCAGCTTCGACGTACGCGGCGGGCTGCTGATCCGGCAGATCCACCACTGGGCCGCCCTGGTCTTCATCGCCGGGATCCTCGTGCACATGATGCGGGTGTTCTTCACCGGCGCGTTCCGCAAGCCCCGTGAGATCAACTGGGTGTTCGGCTGGCTGATGCTGATGCTCGCCCTCATCACCGGCCTGACCGGCTACTCGCTCCCCGACGACCTGCTCTCCGGCACCGGCGTCCGCTTCTCCCAGGGCGCGATCCTGTCGATCCCGCTGGTGGGGACGTACATCTCCTTCTTCCTCTTCGGCGGGGAGTTCCCCGGCAACGACATCATCCCGCGGTTCTTCCCGCTGCACGTGCTGCTGCTGCCGGGACTGATCCTGGGACTGCTCGTCGCCCATATCGCGCTGGTCGTCTACCACAAGCACACCCAGTACCCCGGGCCCGGAAAGACCCAGAAGTCGGTCGTCGGCATGCCGTTCATGCCGGTCTACATGGCCAAGGCCGGCGGGTTCTTCTTCCTCGTCTTCGGGGCGCTGTCGGTCATGGGCGCGATCGCGACGATCAACCCCGTGTGGGCCTTCGGCCCCTACCGCGCCGACCTGGTCACCACCGGCGCGCAGCCGGACTGGTACCTGGGCTTCTCCGAGGGCCTGATCCGGGTGATGCCGGGATGGGAGATCAACCTCTGGGGCCACACCCTCCAGCTCGGCGTGTTCATCCCCTTCATGCTCTTCCCGCTGATCCTGACCGCCATCGGCGTCTATCCCTTCGTCGAGGCGTGGATCACCGGCGACAAGCGCGAGCACCACCTCCTGGACCGGCCCCGCAACGTGCCCACCCGCACCGGACTCGGCGTCGCCTGGCTGACGCTGTATGCGGTCCTGCTGGTCGGCGGCGGCAACGACCTGTGGGCCGTCAAGTTCCATCTGTCCATCAACGCGATCACCTGGTTCGTACGGATCGCGTTCTTCGTCGCGCCGGTGCTCGCCTTCATCGTCACCCGCCGCGTCTGTCTGGGGCTCCAGCGCCGCGACCGCGACAAAGTGCTGCACGGCCGGGAGTCCGGCACCATCAAGCGTCTCCCGCACGGCGAGTACGTCGAGGTCCACGAACCGCTCACGCAGGCCCAGCTCCACACCCTCACCAGCCACGAACAGGCACCGCCGTACGAGGTCGGGCCGCTCGTCGACGGCAACGGCGTGGCCCGCCGCGTCGCCCCCTCCCGCCGGCTGCGCGCCCGGCTCGCCCGCGCCATGTACGGGCCCGGCACCTACATCGAGAAGCCCACCGAGGAGGAGTACCTCGAACACCGGGAGCTCACGGGCGGCGAGCACCACTGAGGGGGCCGGAGGGACCGAGGGAACCGGGTGACCGTGCCGCGAGGACGTCGGCGCGGCACTCGGACGGGGTGCCCCACGCCGTGCGCAGCGCCCGCGCCTTGGTCAGCCACAGCGACAGGCCGTACTCGGCGGTGTAACCGATCGCGCCGTGCGACTGGAGCGCGGTCCGCGCCGTCGCGTACGCCGCCTCGCACGCCATGACCTTCGCGGCGGCGACGTCCCCGGGGTCCATCGTCACCGCCGCGCCGAAGAGCATCGGCCGCGCGAACTCCAGCGCCGTCCTCGCGTCGGCGAGCCGGTGCTTGACGGCCTGGAACGAGCCCACCGGTACGCCGAACTGGGTCCGGGCCTTGACGTGGGCGACGGTCCGGTCGAGCAGCGCCCGGCCGACGCCGAGCGCCTGCGCGGCGGTCGCGAGCCGGGCCCACCGGAGCGCGGCCCCGGCCGCCCGGTCCACCTGCGCTCCCGCGGCGAGGAGTTCGCCGTCCGGCAGAAGGCGGGTCAGCCGGCGGGCCGGGTCGAGCGACGCGCGGACCGGCCCGTGCCCAGGCGCCAGCCGCAGTTCGCCGTCCTGCACGCGCAGCAGCGACTCCGCCGCGTCGCCGTCCGGCGCGTACCCGTCGCCGACGGCGAGCGTGGCGGCCGACTCGCCCGTGACCAGCGGCGGGAGCAGCCGCTTCGCCGGGCCCTGTTCGTCGAGGGCGGCCAGCAGGACGGCCGCCGCGGCCGTCTCCACCAGCGGCCCCGGCACCGCGTGCCGCCCCAGCTCCACGAAGGCCACGGCCAGCTCCACCGGCAGCGGGCCGAGACCCCCGTACGCCTCGGGGGCCGCCGGCACGAAGACGCCCGCGGCGGCGAGGCGGGACCACAGGGCGCGGCCGGGCGCGTGGTCCCCGGCGGCCCACGCGCGCACCACCGCCGGGGTGTCCGCGGCGCTCAGCAGCCCGTCCAGGGACCGGGCGAACGCGCGCTGCTCCGCGTCGAGCAGGAAACGCATCAGCGGCGGCCTTTCGCCGGGTCGAGCAGGGAAGACATCAGCGGCGGCCTTTCGCCGGGTCGAGCAGGGAAGACATCAGCGGCGGCCCTTCGGCAGGTCGAGCAGGGAAGACATCAGCGGCGGCCCTTCGGCAGGTCGAGCAGGGAGCGCATCAGCGGCGGCCCTTCGGGAGGTCGAGCAGGGAGCGCATCAGCGGCGGCCCTTCGGCAGGCCGAGCAGGCGCTCGGCGACGATGTCGCGCTGGATCTCGTTCGTGCCCGCGTAGACCGGCCCCGCCAGGGCGAAGACGTACCCCTGCGACCAGTCGGTGTCCGCGAGTTCGCCGTCCGCGCCGAGGACGTCGAGCGCCGTCTCGTGCAGCGCGAGATCCAGCTCCGACCAGAAGATTTTGTTCATGCTGGACTCCGGGCCGGGCGGCTCGCCCGCCGCCCGCCGGGACACCTGCGCCCAGCCGGACAACTGGTAGGCACGGGCGCCGATCACGGCGTCGGCCACGCGGTCGCGCAGGGCGGCGTCGGCCACGCGATGGCGCAGGGCGGTGTCGGCCACGCGGTCGCGCCAAGCGGCATCGGCCACGTCCGACGACCGGGTGGTGTCGGCCACGTCCGACGACCGGGCGCGGGTGTGCCACAGCTCGGCCAGCCGGTCGGCGGCGGCCAGGAAGCGGCCCGGGGCGCGCAGCGTCAGCCCGCGCTCGTCGCCCGCCGTCGACATGGCGATCCGCCAGCCCTCGCCCGGCGCGCCGATCACGTCCTCGTCCGGGACGAACACCCCGTCGAGGAAGATCTCCGCGAACGCGGGCTTCCCGTCGAGCCGCGCGATGGGGCGCACGGTGACCCCGCGCGCCCGCAGTCCGAACATCACGTACGTCAGCCCCTGGTGCCGCTTCGGGCTCCCGGGATCGCTGCGGAACAGGCCGAACGCGCGGTCCGCGAACGCCGCCCGCGACGACCAGGTCTTCTGCCCGAACAGCAGCCAGCCCCCGTCCGTACGCTCCGCGCGCGACGTCAGCGCGGCCAGGTCGGACCCCGCCTCCGGCTCGGACCAGGCCTGCGCCCACACCGTCTCGCCGCGGGCCATCGGCGGCAGCACGCGCGCGCACTGCTCGGCCGTGCCGTGCTCGAGGAGCGCGGGGGCGAGCAGGCTGACGCCGTTCTGCCCGACCCGGCCCGGCGCGCCCGCCGCCCAGTACTCCTCCTCGAAGAGCAGCCGGCGGACGAGCCCCGCGTCCCGGCCGCCGTACGCCGCCGGCCAGTCGACCACCGACCAGCGGTCCGCGGCCAGTTCGGCCTCCCAGTCGCGGTGCGCGGCGAAGCCCGAAGCGGTCTCCAGGGACGGCAGCGGATCCGCCGGCACGTGCGCGGCGAGCCAGGCCCCGGCCTCGGCGCGGAACGCCTCGTCGGCGGGGGAGTGCGTGAGATCCATCGGCGGCACCTTCCGACGGGCGGTCGGGCGGTCGGGCGGTCGGGCCGGAGCGTGCGGTCGCCCGGGGCGGTCCGGCAGCGGTCTTTTCCGGCGCCTTCCCTAACAAGTGTTTGGTAGGTTAGCGTGACGGTATGAGCGACGTCGAGAGTCCGGCGTACGTACCGGGGCACGGACTGCTCACGGGGCGCACCGCCGTCGTCACCGCCGCCGCGGGCACCGGCATCGGCGGAGCCACCGTCCGCCGCTTCCTCGAAGAGGGCGCCCGCGTCGTCATCGGCGACGCCCACGTCCGCCGGCTGCGGGACAACGAGGCGTCGCTCGCCGAGGAGTTCGGCGCCGCCAACATCGCCGCGCTGCCCTGCGACGTGACCGACGAGGCGCAGGTCGGCGCCCTCTTCGCGCTCGCCGACGAGCGCCACGACGGCCTGGACATCGTGGTCAACAACGCCGGACTCGGCGGCACCGCCACCCTCGCCGACATGACCGACGAGCAGTGGACCAAGGTCCTCGACGTCACGCTGAACGGGACGTTCCGCTGCACCCGGGCCGCGCTCCGGTTGCTCCGGCGGCACGGCCGCGGCGGAGTCGTCGTCAACAACGCCTCCGTACTGGGCTGGCGCGCCCAGCCGGGGCAGGCCCACTACGCCGCCGCCAAGGCCGGGGTCATGGCGCTCACCCGGTGCGCCGCCGTCGAGGCCGCCGAGTACGGCGTGCGGGTCAACGCCGTCGCGCCGAGCCTCGCCCTGCACCCGCACCTCGCGAAGGTCACCACGCCGGACCTGCTCGCCGAACTCACCGCGCGCGAGGCCTTCGGACGGTACGCGGAGCCCTGGGAGGTGGCCAACGTGATCGTGTTCCTGGCCTCCGGCTACTCGTCGTACCTGACGGGCGAGGTCGTCTCGGTCAGCAGCCAGCATGCCTAGCAGGACAATGGGTCCGTGCCTACCAAGAAGAAGCCCCAGGTGACCGCCGTGCCGGAGCGGCGCCGGCAACTCCTCGGCACCGCCGCCGAGGTCTTCGCCGAACAGGGCTACAACGCCACCACCGTACGCAAGATCGCCGACCACGCCGGCATGCTCGCGGGCAGCCTCTACTACCACTTCGACTCCAAGGAATCGATGCTGGAGGAGATCCTGCGGACCTTCCTCGACGAGCTGTGGGACGGCTACGACACCGTCCTCGCGGCCGGACTCGGGCCGAGAGAAACCCTGGAAGCCCTGGTCACCGAGTCCTTCCGGGAGATCGACCGGCACCGGGCCGCCGTCGCGATCTACCAGAAGGAGTCCAGGCACCTCGCCGCGCAGGCGCGGTTCGCCTTCCTCGCCGAGTCGCAGCGCAGGTTCGAGAAGGCGTGGCTCAGCACGCTGGAACGCGGCGTCTCGGCCGAGGTCTTCCGGGCCGACCTGGACATCCGGCTCACCTACCGGTTCGTGCGCGACACCGTGTGGGTCGCCGCGTCCTGGTACCGGCCCGGCGGACACCACAGCCCCGAGGAGATCGCCCGGCAGTACCTGTCGATGGTGCTGGAGGGCATCTCCCTGCGCGACACGGCACACGGCACCTCGCACGGTCCGTCACACGGCACGTGAGCGACATCTGACGCGACATCCGATCCCGGGGAGGGAACCGGTCATGGCCGAGGCATACATCGTCGAAGCGGTCCGCACGCCCGTCGGACGGCGCGGGGGAGGGCTGGCCGGCGTGCACCCGGCCGACCTCGGCGCCCACGTCCTGACCGCCCTGGTCGAACGGTCCGGGATCGACCCGGCCGCCGTCGAGGACGTCGTCTTCGGCTGCCTCGACACGGTGGGCCCGCAGGCCGGTGACATCGCCCGCACCTGCTGGCTGGCCGCCGGACTGCCCGAGGAGGTGCCCGGCGTCACCGTCGACCGGCAGTGCGGCTCCTCCCAGCAGGCCCTGCACTTCGCGGCCCAGGGAGTCCTCTCCGGCACCCAGGACCTGGTGGTCGCCGGCGGTGTGCAGAACATGTCGCTGATCCCCATCGGCTTCGCCTCCCGCCAGGCCGCCGTACCGCTCGGCCTCACCGAGGGCCCCTTCGCCGGCAGCACCGGCTGGCGCGCCCGCTACGCCGACCGGCCCGTCAGCCAGTTCCACGGCGCCGAGGCGATCGCCGCCAAGTGGGGCATCGGCCGCGAGGAGCAGGAGCGGTACGCGCTCCGCTCGCACCAGCGGGCGGTCCGCGCCCTCGACGAGGGCCGCTTCGCCCGCGAGACCGTGCCGTACGGCGAGGTCATCGCCGACGAGGGCCCGCGCCGCGACACCTCCCTGGAGAAGATGGCGGGCCTGAAGCCGGTCCTGCCGGACGGCACCGTCACCGCCGCCTGCTCCTCCCAGGTCTCCGACGGCGCCGCCGCCCTGCTCCTCGCCTCCGAACGGGCGGTACGGGAGCACAGGCTGACCCCCCGCGCCCGCGTGCACCACCTCACCGTGCGCGGCGAGGATCCGATCCGCATGCTCACCGCCCCGATCCCGGCGACCGCGCACGCCCTGAAGAAGACCGGCCTGGCCATCGACGACATCGACCTCGTCGAGATCAACGAGGCGTTCGCACCGGTCGTGCTCGCCTGGCTGAAGGAGACCGGCGCCGACCCCGCCCGGGTCAACGTCAACGGCGGCGCCATCGCCCTCGGCCACCCGCTCGGCGCCACCGGAGCGAAACTCATGACGACGCTGCTGCACGAACTGGAGCGCACGGGCGGCCGCTTCGGCCTCCAGACCATGTGCGAGGGCGGCGGCCAGGCGAACGTGACGATCGTCGAACGGCTCTGAGCGCCCGAGGGTTCCTCACCGCACGTATCCGTGCCCGGGTGGGTGCGCCGCCGAGCGGGAAGCCCTGCCGTGCCCGCCGCGCCGAACGCGTCCTGCGGCGAGGACTCCAGCACGCTGACGGCGAGCTTCACGCGCACGAGGTGCGGTTCCCCGCGGACCGTGCCCGGTCCGAGGGAGTCCGGCCGGGGAGACCGTCCATGGTCTCCCGGGCCTGTGCCATCACCCGGTCCACCAGCTCCGCGCACGAGGGCAGATCGTCGATCACGCCCGCGACCTGCCCCGACGCCATCACACCGAGATCCGTACGGCCGTCCACCAGCGCCGACTTCAGCAGCATCGGCGTGTTCGCGGCGAGCAGTACCTGACTCCAGGTGAGGTCACGGCCGCGCTTCAGGGCGAGCCCGTCCCGCACCATCCCCCTCCACGTCAGCCCCGACGTCCGCCGGAAGCCGCCCGCCCGCCGCACGGCCCGCAGCAGCGCGCGGACCCGCCCCGACCGCTCCAGGGCGGCGACGAACTCCGTCCGCAGCATGCGGTGCGGCAGCCCGTCCACGGCCGTCGTCACCGTCACGTCCCGCACGGTCGCCGCCAGATACGCCTCCTTCACGGCGTCCGGGACCGGCGAGTCCGACGTCAGCAGGAAACGGGTGCCCATCGCCACCCCCGCCGCGCCGTACGCCAGCGCGGCCACCAGGCCCCGCCCGTCGTGGAAACCGCCCGCCGCCACCACCGGTATCCGCACCGCGTCCACCACCTGCGGCAACAGCACCGTCGTCGCCACCTCGCCGGTGTGCCCGCCGCCCTCGCCGCCCTGCACGATCACCGCGTCGGCACCCCAGGCGGCCACCTTCTCGGCGTGCCGGCGCGCCCCGACGGACGGGATGACGACGACCCCCGCCGCCTTCAGCTCGGCGATCAGCTCACGCGTGGGGGCGAGGGCGAACGACGCCACCCGCACGCCCTCCTCGACGATGATCCGCACCCGGTCGCCCGCGTCGGCGGAGTCCGCGCGCAGATTCACCCCGAACGGCCGGTCCGTACGGGACTTGACCTCCCGTACGGCCTCGCGCAGCCGGTCGGGTGTCATCGTCGCGGAGGCCAGGATGCCCAGGGCGCCGGCCTCAGCGGTCGCCGAGACCAGGCGGGGCCCCGCCACCCAGCCCATCGCCGTCTGGACGATCGGGTGCCGGACCCCGGTGAGCCGGGTGAGCGCGGTCTCCATCAGCGCCCGGCCCCCTTCTGGCCACCGGCGGGGTCCCGGTCCGCCGGTATCTCACGGTCCCTGGTGGTCTCCGGGTCGATGACCTCCCGGATCAGTCGCAGCTCCTCCCTCGTCGGTTCCCGGGTGCACGGCACCCCGTCGGGTATCCGCAGCTCGAAGCCGGTGGCTCGGACCACCTGCTCGACGGTGACGCCCGGGTGCAGCGAGGCGAGCCGCATGGAGTGGTCGGGCGTGGCGAAGTCGAGGACGCAGAGGTCGGTGACGACGCGCGCGATGCGGTGGAAGCGGGTGGCGTCCGGGCCCGCCTCGGCCGCGTGGTCGTACCCCACCCCGCAGACCATGTCGACCCGCTCCACGAAGACCCGCGGGGAATGTCTCGGGATCCAGTAACTCGTCGGATGGTTCAGGGTGTTGACCGGTGCGCCGCGCACGCCGAGGAGCTGGCGGCGGGGGCGGGACCAGTCGCCGACGCAGGAGATGTTCTGGTTGCCGAAGCGGTCGAGCTGGCTCGCGCCCATCATGACGTGCCGACGCCCGCCGGTCACCAGCGCCAGATGCTGCCGGTAGGGCAGCCAGCCCTCCGGGGTGCCGTCGGCCGCGACGAGCATCGCCTCGCCGTCGGTCAGCAGCAGATCGGGGGAGAAGGTGCACCGGGCGAGCCGGGCGCCGACGGACGGCACCAGACCCATCGGCGAGGCCAGCACCTCACCGGCACCCCGCCACGCCTCGGCGCAGGCGACCACGCAGTACTCGGCACGGGTGGGGGACGGGGACGCCGGAGTGGGGGACGGTGGCGGTTTCGGGGGTACGGGGTGTGCGGTCATCGGTCCGTCTCCTTCCGCCAGGTCCGTACGGCCTCCTGGTAGGCGTGTTCGTCACCGGCCAGGAAGCGGCGCGCGAACTCGTCGTGGGGCGTCGTGGCGTACAGCTTCTGGAAGGCTTCGTCGCGGCCGTAGTCCGGGGCGCAGGAGGTGAAGTGCGCACCGTGCGGCGTCTCGACCACGCCCGTCACGCTCGACCGCTTGAGCAGCAGCGTCTGCGGAGCCGGTGCCCCGCCGCCGCCCTCGTCACGGCCGCCCCCGTCACCGCCGCCCCCGCCGCCGGTGGCGCCGTCCGGGTCCGCCGCGCCGATCCGGTCGACCAGCCGCTCGCACGAGACGTACGCCGCGTCGGCCGCCTCGCAGAACAGGTCGTCGAAGTACGGATCCGGGCCCAGGCAGCGGCCGTTGCCCCGGCGGTCCGCGCGGTTGAGGTGGACCAGGGCGGCGTCGAGGCGCAGCGCGGGCATGGCGACGAACTTCTCCCGGCGGCCCGTCGACTCGTCGGCGTAGGGCGAAGTGACCGTCCGCAGACCGGGGTTGACCCGCAGCACGTCCGAACCGAGCCCGGAGCGCACGGGCAGGAAGGGCAGCCGGTTGGCCGCGGCATGCAGGCCCCACATGAACATCGCCTCGTCGACCTCCGTCAGCGCGAGGGCGCCCGACTCCCGCGCGGCCCGGTAGTGCGGTTCGAGCGGGATCGAGTCCAGGGTGACGAAGGGGGTGACCAGCTTGCGGATCCGTCCGGCGGCGGCGAGCAGCCCCACGTCCGGGCCGCCGCACGAGACCACCGTGAGATCTCCGATACCGGCCCGGAGCACCGCTCTGACCAGGGCCATCGGTTTGCGGCGCGAGCCCCAGCCGCCGATGCCGAGGGTCATCCCGCTGGCCAGCCGGCCCACCGCCTGCTCCGCCGTCATCGTCTTGTCACTCACCACGCCGCCTCCCCGCCCTCGCGGGCCGCCGCCCTGGCCTCACCGGCCTTCTCCCCGTCCCCGCCGCCCGCCTTCCCGCCCTCGCCGCCCGCCTTCCCGTCCTCGCCGAAGGAGGCGCGGACCCGGTCCGCGACCCCCCTGACGGCGGCCTCGAAGGTGAACCCCTGCTCGAAGCGGTAGCTGCGGCGGACGTCGACGGGGTCGATGCCGTTCAGCGCGGCCTTCGCGAGGCGGATCAGCTCACCGTCCTTCGCGGCGATCTCGCGGGCCAGGTCCAGCGCCGCCGCGCGCAGCCGGTCGCGCGGCACCACCCGCCACACCGAGCCGTGCTTGTGCAGCTCGGCCGCGGTCACCGTGCGCGAGGTGAAGTACAGCGTGCGCATCAGATGCTGGGGGACCAGGCGGGCGAGATGCGTGGCTGCCCCGAGCGCGCCCCGGTCCAGCTCGGGCAGCCCGAAGGTGGCGTCCTCCCCGGCCACGACCGCGTCCGCGTTCCCCACCAGACCTATGCCGCCGCCCAGGCAGAAGCCCTGCACCGCCGCGATGACGGGCACCTCGCACTCGTACACGGCGGCGAACGCCTCGGCGCAGCCGCGGTTGGCGCCGACGAGCGCGGCGCGCGCCGGGCCCGTCCCTGTGCCCTGCCATGACGCGTCCCGCCGCGACGCGTCACGCTGCAACTCCTTGATGTCGACGCCCGCGTTGAAACCGCGGCCCTCCGCCGCCAGCACGACGCAGCGGACCTCCGGGTCGCGGCCCGCCTCGCGGACGGCCCCGGCCAGCTCGAACCAGCCGCGCACCGGCAGCGCGTTCACCGGCGGGTAGTCGACCGTGACGACCGCGATCCCCTTTTCCGGGGAGGAGGTGCAGACACCCATGAGCGCATCAGCTACCTTTCCACTGTCTGCCCACCAAACATTTGTTAGGTTCATGCACTGCCGAAGCTAGCAGCGAACGGACGAGCGCGGGAGGGCCTGTGGACATCGCAGACGACGCCAAGTCCGACGACGCCGAGTCCGACGACGCCGAGTCCGGCGGCGCGGGCAGCGCTGGTCTCGACGGCGGGGCCGCAGACGGCAAGGTCGTCGTTGTCACGGGCGGCACCCGTGGGGTCGGCGCCGGTGTCGCGCGGGCCTTCGCCGCGGCGGGCGCGCGCGTCGTCGTCTGCGCCCGCAGACCCCCCGAAGCACCGTGCGAGGGCGTCGAGTTCAGCCCCGTCGACCTGCGTGACGCGGCCGCCACCCGGGCGTTCTTCGAGTCGCTGCCCCGGCTGGACGTCCTGGTCAACAACGCGGGCGGGTCCCCGTACCGCCCGCTCGCGACCTCGCCGGCCGAGCGCCACGCGCGCGTGATCGAGCTGAACCTCACCGCGCCGCTGACCGCCTCGCTCGCCGCGTACGACCGGCTCCGCCGGGCCCGCGGGTCGATCGTGATGATCGGCAGCGTCAGCGGGAGCCGGCCCTCGCCCGGTACGGCGGCCTACGGAGCGGCCAAGGCGGGCCTCGAACACCTGGCCCGCTCGATGGCCGTCGAGTGGGCCCCGGAGGTCCGGGTCAACACCCTGGTCGTCGGCATGGTCCGCACCGAGCGGTCGGAGCTGCACTACGGGGACGAGGCCGGGATCGCGGCGGTGGCCGGGACCGTCCCGCTGGGCCGCCTCGCGCAGCCGTCCGACATCGGCCGGGCCGCGGTCTTCCTGGCCTCCGACGCCGCCGCGTACATCAGCGGCGCGAGCCTGCTCGTGCACGGCGGCGGGGAGCGCCCCGCGTTCCTGGCCGCCGCGACGGCCGGAAACATCACCGGCGAAGCCGGAAGAGAAGCCGCCGGAAACACCACCGGCGAAGCCGGACGAGAAGCCGTCGTAGAAGCAGCGGCCGGAAACACCGACAGAGAACCCGACACCGAATGGGAGGGGTTGGTATGAGCGCACCGTTGCTGTGCGAGGGGCGGGTGGTGGCCGTCACGGGTGCCGGGCGCGGACTCGGCCGGGCCCACGCCCTCGCCTTCGCCGCCGAGGGCGCCCGGGTCGTCGTCAACGACCTCGGCGTCCGCATCGACGGCACCCCGGACCCCGACAGCCCGGCCGCGCAGGTGGCCGCCGAGATCCGCGCGGCCGGCGGCGAGGCGGTCGCCCACGGCGGCGACGTCGCGACCACGGAGGGGGCGGCCTCCCTCGTACGTACCGCCCTGGAGACGTACGGCGGGCTCGACACCCTGGTGAACAACGCCGGTTTCCTGCGCGACCGGATGCTGGTCAACCTCGACGAGGACGACTGGGACGCCGTGACCCGCGTCCACCTCAAGGGGCACTTCCTGCCGCTCAGACACGCGGCCGCGCACTGGCGGGCGGAGGCGAAGGCCGGGCGCGCACCGGCGGCCCGGGTCGTCAACACCGGCAGCGGAGCCGGGCTGCTCGGCTCGGTCGGCCAGGCCGGCTACAGCGCCGCCAAGGCCGGGATCGTCGCGCTGACCCTGGTCGCGGCCGCCGAACTCGACCGGTACGGCGTCCAGGTCAACGCGATCGCGCCCGCCGCCCGTACCCGGATGACCGAGCGGACCTTCGCCGCCACGATGGCCGCGCCGGCCGCCGCGGACGCCTTCGACGCCATGGCACCCGGCAACGTGTCACCGCTGGTCGTCTGGCTCGGCTCCGCCGCCAGCGCGGGCGTCACCGGACGGGTCTTCGGCGCCGAGGGCGGGCGGATCACCGTGATGGAGGGCTGGCGGCCCGGCCCCGCCGCCGACAAGGGGGCCCGCTGGACCCCGGCCGAGGCGGGCGACGCGGCCCGCGCGCTGCTGGCGCGCGCGTGCGCGCCGGGCGCGGTGTACGGGGCGTAGTTCGATTGGCGTACCACACCTAGGAGTTCCACCCCTGGACCCGGCCCCGACGACTGGGAAGGATGCCCGCAGGGACCGGTCAGGGACCGGTCAGGGGCCTATCGGGAACGGGGCGGGAACCGGGCCGGGGAGGTGCGCCGAGGTGGCCGATTCGGGTCCCGCCGGCCGGCCGGGTCCGGGCGGCGGGGAGTTCGTCGGACGGGCGGACAGTCTCGCGCTGCTCGCCTCCGCGCGGGAACGGGCCCGCGCCGGACACCCCCAGCGCATCCTGATCGAGGGCCCCGCAGGCATCGGCAAGACCGCGCTGCTGCGCCACTTCCTCCGGACCGCTCCGGATGCCGCCCGCGTCCTGCACGTAGCGGGCGAGGAGGCCGAGTCGGAACTTCCCTTCGGCGTACTGGAACAACTGCTCGGCACGACGGCCCGCTGGTCCGACGCCCCCGCGGCCGGTACCGAACTGCTGGAGACCCTGGACGCGGCACAGGAACCGCAAGCGGCGCGGCAGCCCGAGGAACCGGTCCACGTCGTGGTCGACGACGCCCAGTGGGCCGACCGGGCCTCGCTCCAGGCGCTCGCCTTCGCCGTACGGCGGCTGCGTGCCGACCGGGTCCTGGTACTGCTCGCCGTACGGGACGCCGACGACCCGCGGCTGCCGGACGGGCTGCGCCGCCTGTTCACCGCCGACGACGCGGTACGGATCGGGCTCGACGGACTCGGGCCCGCCGAACTGGGCGAACTCAGCCGGGAGCTGGGCGTGCGCGGGATGACGGCACGGGCCGCCGTACGGCTGCACGCGCACACCGGGGGCAGCCCGCTGCACGTACGGGCACTCCTGGAGCAGGAGGGGGCCGGGCTGCTCGAGGCGCTCGCGGACGACGACGTCGCCCCGCCCGCGCCCAAGTCGTTCACGGCGCTCGTCCTGGCCCGCCTCGCCCTGTGCGGTCCCGCGGCCGAGGCCCTGGTCTGCGCCGCCGCCACGCTGGGCACCACCTGCGTACCGGCCGACGCCTGGGCGGTGGCGGGGATCGACGCGGACGTGGCTGCGGCCACCGGAACGGCCGCGAGCCCTGGTACGGCCGCGAGCCCTGGTACGGCCGCGAGCCCCGGTACGGCCGCGAGCCCCGGAACGGATCGGGACACGGCCACCGGCACCAATACCGGCACCAGCCCCAGCACCAGCACCGGCACCAGCACCGGCACCGGCACCAGCCCCAGCACCAGCACCGGCACCAGCACCAATACCGGCCCCGGCACCAATACCGGCCCCGGCACCAATACCGGCCCCGGCACCAGTACCGGCCCCACCCCCGCTCCCAACAGCACCACCCCCGTCCCCCTCCCCGCCCTGGACGAGGCCGTGCGCGCCGGGCTGCTCACCGCCGCCCCCGGCGACCTGCTGATCCGCTTCCCGCATCCGCTCGTGCACGCCGCCGTCTACCACCACCTCGGGCCCGCCCGGCGCGCCACCCTGCACCTGCGAGCCGCCGCACGGGCGACCGACGAGGCGCAGCGGCTGCGGCACCGGGCGCTCGCGGCGACCGGCCCCGACCCGCTGCTCGCCGCCGAACTCGTCCTGCTGGGCCGCCGCTTCGCGGCCGACGGCGCCTGGTCGTGCGCCGCGACGCAGCTCGCCACCGCCGCCCGGCTGAGCACGGACGCGGAGCTGTACGAGCGGTACACGCTGGAGACCGTCGAGTGCCGGCTGCTCGCGGGCGACGTCCCGGACATGGCCGAGGCCGCCGAACGGATCGGCCGGTTCGCGCCCGGCGGCTGGCGCAGCTATCTGCTGGGGCGGCTGAGCCTCGCCGACACCGACCGGGCCCAGGCGCTGCTCACCGACGCCTGGCACCGCTGCGATCCGGCGAGCGAACCGGTGCTGGCCGCGCGGATCGCCGGACAGTTCGCCGCCCTGCACGGCAGCAGGGCGCACGGCGCCGGGATGGCCGAGTGGGCCGGACTCGCGCTGCGGCTCGCGCCGGACGACACGGCGACCGACATGATCCACTACCTCCGGCTGACCGGTCTGGCGATGAGCGGGCGCGCCGCCGACGCCCTGGCCGCCCTCGGCCCGCTGCCCGACCCGGCCCTCGCGACCCCCGCCCAGCTGGAGGAACTGCTCGGCCGGGGCAGCCTGCGCGAGTTCACCGGCGATCTCGACGGCGCCGTACGGGACCTGCGCGGGGTGTTCACCGCCTGCCACGGGCGGGCCGCCTCCTTCCGGGTGGTCGCGGCGACCGCCCTCTCCTCCGCCGAGTACCGCGCGGGCCGCTGGGACGACGCGACCGTGCACACCGACCTCGCGCTGTCGCTCGCCGCCGACACCGACCAGCCGCACATCGCCCTGTACTGCGGGCTGCTGGCCGTGCTCGTGCACTCCGCGCGCGGAGCGTACGGGCCCGCCGAGGCGCAGGCGCGCACGCTCCGCGCGTACGCCGGCGGCGGGCACGTCAACCCGGTGCTGTGGGCGGCGCTCGCCGACGGGTACCTCGCCCGGGCCCGGGGCCGCCCCGAGGAGGTCGTCGCGGCGCTCGAACCGCTGCTCGCGCTGGGGCCGCGCGGCACCTTCGAGGAACCCGGCACCGTGCCGTGGGCCGACCTCCTCGCCGACGCGTGGTGCGCGCTCGGCGAGGACAAGCGCGCGGCCGAGGCCCTCGCCCCGTACGAGGCGCTGGCCGTGCGGCGCGGGCACCACGGGGCGCTGCTGGTGGCCGCCCGCGCCCGCGGCACGCTCGAAGCGCTGCGCGGTGACACGGAGGCCGCCGAGCGGGCCTTCGAGTCCGGCGCGGAGCACGCCGCGCGGGTCCGGGCGCCGTTCGACCGCGCGCTGCTGCACCTCGCGCACGGGGCGTTCCTGCGGCGGGCCGGCCGGCGCACCCGGGCCGCGGAACGACTCGGACGCGCGCGTGAACTGCTGGCCGACCTGGAGGCGCCGCCCGATCTCGCGCGCTGCGAGCGGGAGTTGGCGGCCTGCGGGGTACGGACCGCCGGGCGCGGGCCGAGGACGCGGGGCGCCGCGCTGCTCACCCCGCAGGAACTCGCGGTCGCCCGGCTCGTGGCGTCCGGGCTGACCAACCGGCAGGTGGCCAGGGAACTCGTCATCAGCGTCAAGACCGTCGAGTACCACCTCGGCCGGATCTTCACCAAGCTCGGAGTGGACTCCCGCACCCGCCTCGCGACGGCCCTGACCGCCGGCCCTGAGGGCGGACCCCGGGAACTGCGGGCAGACCCTGGGGATTTCCCCGGGGCGCACCCCGGGGCGGGTGCGCGCCCCGCTCCGTAGCGTCGGCGTCGGTCGCGCTTCGCGCCGGTGCCCCGGCACGAGGACAGCGGTACGCGACGGGGGATGCACGCAACGGGGGCACAACGGGGGATGCACGCAACGGGGGACGCGACGACGATGAACGACGCCCACAAGACCACGGCAGATATCTCCGGGTCCACGACAGGCATCTCCGATTCGCGTGCGCGCAAGCCGCCGGCTTCTCACCTCCCCGAGGGGTCGGCTCCCGCTGCCGGGGCTCTGTCGCCGCCCCGGCACACGCCGGAACGGCGCGTCCACGACGCGCGGCGTCCGGCCGGGGGGTCCGCCCGGCGCACCGGCGGGACCCGTCCCGCCGGGATCCGCGCGGACGGGGGCGACACGGTGAGGGTCAGGGGTCCGGGACCGGGACCGGCGGCCACGACGACGGGCACGTACGTACGTCCCCGCGCGCGGCCACGCGCGGACGGCGGCGTACGGTCCCGCCCTCGCGGCGGTCCGACCGGCCGGAACCGGACGACGGCGCCCCGTACCCGGCGCCGTACCCCCTCACCCGCGTGCCCGCCGAGGTCGACTGGGGAGACCCCGGCGGGCACGCGCACCGGCCGAGAGGCCGGGGGCCCGGGCGGAAACCACCGGGGGGCGGGCCGCCCGGGCCCGATCACCGCTTGCCGGGCTGCTCGAACCCTTCGAGCAGCCCGCCTCCGGCGAATCGTCGTTGCCCTGGCTCACCGCTACCGCTACCGCTACCGCTTACCCGACCGCCCGAGCCGTTCGAGCAGCTCGGCTCCCAGTGCTTGCCGGAGTGGTTCCGGTGAGCGGGACCACGCCGTCGCCGCCCGGACGGTCTCCGCGTCGGCCCGGTCCGCGAGGGCCGAGACCGCCTCCGTCCAGTCGTCGTTGGCCCGGCCGCCGCAGCGCAGCGCCCGGTCGGCGAGGTCCGCGGCCGGCGGTGCGACGCCGAGCGCGCGCTCCAGCAGCGTGACGATCGCCGCGTGCCCGGTCTGCTGGTCCTGCCCGGCGAACGGGCGCCCGTCCGGCCCGAGCAGCCGGACCTCCACGGTGACCCCGCCGTCCTCGGGCGAACGGTGCACCTGCGCCACATGACCCGGCCCGTGCGTCCGCTCCAGACCCGCGCGCAACTCCGCCGCCACGTCCAGCGACAGCCAGCGGCGCGCCTCGGCCAGCGCCCGGTCCGCACCCCGCGCCCCGTGCGCGAGCAGGGCACGGACACACCCCGGGGAACCGCGCCGCGCCGCCGCCACCAGCGGCAGGTCGCCGGTGGGACCCGGCCGGTCCGGATCCGCGCCCGCCGCGAGCAGCGCGGCCAGCACACCGGCGTGCCCGAGCTGCACCGCCCACGTCACCGCCCGGAACCCGTACGCCTCCTCCAGATCGGGCGTCGCACCGGCCGCCAGCAGCGCGCGCACCACCGCGGTGTGCCCGCCGCAGGACGCCCCGCACAGCGCCGAGTCCGCACCCGCGCTCAGCCGGTCGGGATCGGCCCCGGCCGTCACCAGCAGCCGTACGACGCCGGGCCGGTCGCTCACCGCCGCCAGGTACAGGGCCGTCTGGCCGTCCTCGTCGGCCCACTCCGGATCGGCGCCGGAGCGCAGCAGCGTGACGACGGCGTCCTCGTCACCCTCGTACACCGCCGTGAGCAGACGGGCGCGCGGGTCGTGCGTGTTCATGCCCCCGAGCCTCGCTCGCCGGAAGCGGAAGAGGCAAAGCACCCAGGGGTGTTGTGCACCACTTTCGCACCACTCGGCGGAGGTGCCTCCTCAGGTGTCGCACTCCAGCACCGTGTGGCACAGGGCGCAGCGCGCCCGCACCCGGCCCCGTACCGGGACCCGGATGCGCTGGTGGCACGTCGGACACGGGAACGACACCCGCAGCGGGTCCCGGCCCGCCGCGGTGAACGTGTAGGGCACCCCGGGCTGCGGGCCCGGCGCCGGACGGGTCTGCGCCTGCCGCCGGTCCCGCGCGTAGCGGCGGCGGCCCGCCCAGCCCGCCGCCGTCAGCGGCGGCTGCTGCCCGTCCCGGCGCGCCTGCGTCATCCCTCTCGTGTACGCCGTGTACGCCTGCGGGCTGGTGAACCACACGGAGGGGTCCTCACCGAAGACCAGGGCACGTTTGGCCAGCACGTACCCGAACTCCTCCGGCGTGAGATAGCCGAGCTTCTGCGACGAGGCCCCGTCCTCCCGGTAGGCGTCGAGCAGCAGCCAGCCCGCCCCGAGATAGGCGGCCGCGGTGTCCGTGAGGATCTCGTTGTCGCGGGTGCCG
The DNA here is from genome assembly GCF_042732375.1 of Streptomyces sp. NPDC059785. NCBI lineage: Bacteria > Bacillati > Actinomycetota > Actinomycetes > Kitasatosporales > Streptomycetaceae > Streptomyces > Streptomyces sp. NPDC059785. Next base: position 41,258 of record NZ_JBHWHV010000044.1, on the reverse strand, counting down.
GGGAAGGACAGATCCAGGCGGTGCAGGTAGACGTGCATGACCTCGTGGGCCAGTGCGGCGCCGATGTCGCGGCGATGCGTGCGGAAGCGGTCGTTCAGCTCGATGAAGTACTCGGGGCCGGCGGCCAGTTCGACATTGGCCGCGTGTGTCATCTCGCGGAAGCCGACGATCATCCGGGCGTCCGGCAGCCGGTAGTGCCGCACCATCTCGCGGGCCACCCGCTGCGCCCCCAGATGCAGGTCGTCGGTGTCGCAGAACGCCACGTCGGCGGGGGCGACACTGGTCGCGAAGAGCTGGACGGTGTCGTACGAGAGCCGCCGGTAGAGCGCGGTGATCGCCGACCGGACCGTGTCCAGATGTGGATAGCCGTGCTCGACCGGGCCGTCGTTCGTCACGTCCGCACCCCCTGAAGACGCCGGAGAAGACCCGCGCGCACCTGCCCGGACCTCGACTCGTCTCCACTGTAGAACGGGCACCACCGCCCGGAACGGGCGTACGACCGGGCTCCCGTGCACCGTGGCCGGATACACCGCACCCGGCGACGGCCTCAGGCGTCTGCCACGGGTACGGCGCCGGACGCCGCACCCCGGCCGACGAACCCCTTGCCGCCGCACCCCGGCCGACGGACTCCCTGTCGCCGCACCCCGGCCGACGGACTCCCTGTCGCCGCACCCCGGCCACCGCACCCCACACCGCGCACCAGTGCGCCGCACGGCCCCGGTCGGCCCAGGTGACCACATGCCGGACACCCGAGGTCCGGCCGGGACCCGCCAGGGCCGGGACCCGTAGGGTGAACACCCATGACCACCGGCCACACCAACGAAGCGACCACCCCCGGCACGACCCCGGACACGGCTCCCGGCACCGCCCCCGCCGCCGACTCCGTCGATCCCGCCGTCCGCGCCGAACTCGGCCGGCTGCGCGACAGCATCGACAACATCGACGCCGCCGTCGTCCACATGCTCGCCGAACGCTTCAAATGCACCCAGCAGGTCGGCCACCTCAAGGCCGCCCACCGACTGCCGCCCGCCGACCCCGCCCGCGAGGCCCACCAGATCGCCCGGCTGCGCCGCCTCGCCGAGAGCGCCAAACTCGACCCGGCCTTCGCGGAGAAGCTGCTGACCTTCATCATCGCCGAAGTGATCAGGCACCACGAGAGCATCGCCGACGACACCGGGAACGGCACGAACACCCCGCTCCGCCAGGGAAACAGTCCGGTCCGTCCGGGGGAGTGACAGCAGACGGTGACAGAGGCATCCTGTCTGAGCACTCTTCGTCAGGCAAAGGCCCGAGCCGCGAAGTGCCCGAGCCGTACTCTGTCGGTGCCAAACGAAGGGACGTCGTTCCGAGGGGGCGCCGCGCCATGCCGTCGGATGCCAAGATTCTCATCGTCGACGACCACGAGGACACGCTGTACGCGCTGGAGAGCGCACTCGCCCCGCTGGGCTACCGGCTGACACGGGCCACCAGCGGAGACGAAGCCCTCAAGGAAGTCCTGCGGGGACAGGTCGGACTCCTGCTGCTCGACGTGCGCATGCCCGGCGTGAGCGGCCTCGAGGTCGTCCGCTACATGCGCCGCGTCGAGCAGACCCAGCGAATACCCGTCCTGCTGCTCACCGGCTTCGGCCCCGACTCCGAACTCACCGCCACCGCCTTCCGCCTCGGCGTCGCCGACCTCGTCATGAAACCCATCGACCCCTGGATCCTGCGCACCAAGGTCCGCTACCTGTACGACGCCCACGAACGCGCCCTCGCCCTCGAACGCGAGGTGCGCGACCTGCGCATCCACCTCAAGGAACGCGACCGGACCTCCGTCCTCGCCCACCCCGACCCCCGGCTGCCCGTCCAGCGCGAACCCCGCCAGGAAGCACTGGAACCCCGCCAGGAAGCCCTGGAACAGGACCGCACCTGAACGCCGGGCGGCCCCCGCACCACCGGCCCCGCCGCCACCCGACAAAAGGCGCGAACGCGTACACCGCTGGGACATCCCCCGGCCATCGGGCAGCATGTCCTCCATGTCCGTACTGACGCGCGACGAAGCGCAGACCCGTGCCAGCCTCCTCGACGTCCACCGCTACACCATCGAACTCGACGTGTCCGTGGGCGACGAGACCTTCGACTCCCGCACCGTCATCCGCTTCACGGCGCGCACGGACGCGGACACCTTCGTCGAGATCAAGCCCGACCGGCTGCGCTCCGCCACCCTCGACGGACACCCCCTCGACCCCGCCGCCCTCGACGGCAACCGCCTGCCGCTCACCGGCCTCACCCGGGGCGAACACGAACTGCGTATCGACGCGACGATGCGCTACTCCCGCACCGGCGAGGGCATGCACCGCTTCACCGACCCCACCGACGGCGAGACCTACGCCTACACCCAGCTCTTCATGGAAGACGTCCAGCGCGTCTTCGCCGCCTTCGACCAGCCCGACCTCAAGGCCGTCTTCGAGCTGTCCGTCAAGGCCCCCGAGAACTGGACCGTCCTCGCCAACGGCATCACCGAACACCTCGGCCACGGACAGTGGAAGGCCGCCGCCACCCCGCCGATCTCCACCTACCTCGTCGCCGTCGCCGCCGGCCCCTGGCACTCCGTACGCACCGAACACCGCGGACTGCCCTTCGCCCTGCACTGCCGCCGCTCCCTCGCCCGCCACCTCGACGCCGACGCCGACGAACTCCTCGACGTCACCCGCGCCTGCTTCGACCGCTACCACGAGAAGTTCGAGGAGCCCTACCCCTTCGACTCCTACGACCAGGCGTTCGTCCCCGAATTCAACGCCGGCGCCATGGAGAACCCCGGCCTCGTCACCTTCCGCGACGAATTCGTCTACCGCTCCGCCGTCACCGACACCGAACGCCAGACCCGCGCCATGGTCATCGCCCACGAGATGGCCCACATGTGGTTCGGCGACCTCGTCACCCTGCGCTGGTGGGACGACATCTGGCTGAACGAGTCCTTCGCCGAGTACATGGGCTACCAGACCTGCGCCGAAGCCACCCGCTTCGACGACACCTGGACCGACTTCGGCATCGCCCGCAAGGCCTGGGGCTACGACGCCGACCAGCGCCCCTCCACCCACCCCGTCGCCCCCGACCCCGACGCCGTCCCCGACACCGCCTCCGCCCTGCTCAACTTCGACGGCATCTCCTACGCCAAGGGCGCCTCCGCCCTGCGCCAGCTCGTCACCTGGCTCGGCGAGAAGGACTTCCTCGCCGGCATCAACACCCACTTCGCCCGCCACAAATTCGGCAACGCCACCCTCGCCGACTTCATCGACTCCCTCGCCGCCGCCACCGACCGCGACGTCCACGCCTGGGCCGAGTCCTGGCTGCGCACCACCGGCGTCGACACCCTCACCCCCACCGTCACCACCGAGAACGACGGCACCTGCACCCTCACCGTGCACCACCACGGCAACCGCCCCCACCGCATCGCCGCCGGCCTCTACGACCACGACCTCGGCAGCCAGGACCACCTCGTCCTGCGCCGCCGGATCGAACTCGACGTCCCGCAACAGGACCCGGCCCCCCTCGGCAAGCGGCCCGCCCTGCTCGTCCTCAACGACGGCGACCTCTCCTACGCCAAGGTCCGCTTCGACACCGAGTCCTTCGCCACCCTGAGCGACACCCTGTCCGGACTGCCCGAACCACTCACCCGCGCCGTTGTCTGGAACGCCCTGCGCGACGCCGTACGCGACGGCGAACTGCCCGCCGCCGCCTACCTGGACACCGCCCGCACCCACCTCCCGCACGAGAGCGACCTCGCCGTCGTCCAGGGCGTCCTCGCCTTCGCCGCCACCCACGTCGCCGACCGCTACCTCCCGGCCGCCGACCGGTCCGCCGCCCTCGCCACCCTCAGCGACCTGTGCCGCGACTTCATCCGCCGCACCGAGGACGGCACCAGCCCCGGCCTGCGGCTCATCGCCGTACGCCACTTCATCGACGTCGCCGCCCACCCCGACACCATCAGCGCCTGGTTCTCCGAGGGCACCGTCCCCGGCGGCCCCGAACTCGACCCCGAACTGCGCTGGCGCATCCTCGGCCGGCTCGCCGTCCTCGGCGCCGTCGACGACGCCGTCATCGAGGCCGAACTCGTCCAGGACCCCAGCGCCACCGGCCAGGAAGGCGCCGCCCGCTGCCGCGCCGCGCTCCCCGACCCGCAGGCCAAACAGCGGGCCTGGGAGGAGATGTTCACCACCGACGACCTCTCCAACTACCTCTTCACCGCCACCGCCCAGGGCTTCTGGCAGCCCGAACAGGCCGACCTGCTGCACCCCTACGTGGAGCGCTACTGGGCCGACGCGGTCGCCGTCGCCGCCCGCCGCGGCCCCGCCATCGCCGAGGCGGCCGGCCGCTACGCCTTCCCCTTCCACGCCGTCAGCGCCGAAACGCTCCGCCTGGGCGAACAGTGCCTCACCGACGCCGACCCCACCCCGGCCCTGCGCCGCAAACTCACCGACCAGCTCGACGACCTGACCCGCGCCCTGCGCGTACGCGACGCCCACACCGAGACCGGGGAAACCTCAGCCACAGCCACGATCCACGCCCAGGGCCGCAAACAGGAACAGGACCCGGCGGGCAACGGAGCGCACTGACAGCGGCACGCTCGTGGGGCGCGGGGAACTGCGTGACCAGCCCCCACGGCCCGCAGCCGAAAAACGACGCACCGCAACTCCGTCAGCCGTGCGCCTAGCACCCCCGCACCCCCGACACACATCCCCCGCACGGCAGTACACCCCTTCGGGTTCCTGTCGCCGCTCTTTCCGCCCGCTCCGGAGCGCGCGCGGCCAAGCTGGATCACCCAGCCCGGCCGCGCCCACCGGAGGACGCCCATGAGCTCGCCGCCCCTCGCCTCAGGTCCCGAAGGCCCCGGCGCACTGCGGCCGCTGCTCGACACCGTCCTCGACGCCCTGCGCGCGGGCGGCGCCGCCCGCGGCGGCCCGCTCCCCGCCGGCGGACCCGACCACGTCGCCCGCGCCTTCCGGGAAGCCGTCGGCGAGATCCTGCCCCGCAAGGGCTCCGAGGACGCCCTGCACACCGTCGTACGCGTCCTCGCCCAGGGCTCCGCCGACCCCGCCGACCCCCGGTGCGCCGCCCACCTGCACTGCCCGCCCCTCGCCGTCGCCACCGCCGCCGACCTCGCCGCCGGCGCGCTCAACCCGTCCCTCGACTCCTGGGACCAGGCCCCGGCCGCCTCCGTACTCGAAGAACTCGTCACCCGCACCCTCGCCGAGGAGATCTACGGAGCCGGAGACAGAGCCGGAGACAGAGCCGGAGACAGAGCCGGAGACAGAGCCGGAGACAGCGGCGCGGAGACCGGCGCCCCCGGCCCCACCACCGCCGACGCCCTCGTCACCACCGGCGGCACCGAGGCCAACCAGCTCGCCCTGCTCCTCGCCCGTGAAACCCACGGCGGCGTCCGGCTGGTCTGCGGCGCCAACGCCCACCACTCCCTGACCCGCGCCGCCTGGCTGCTCGGCCTGCCCGAACCGGTCGTCGTACCCGCCCCCGCCGGCACCCTGGACCCCGCCGCCCTCGACGCGGCGCTCACCGCACTGCCCGGACCCCCCGGCTCCCTCCTCGTCGCCGCCACCGCCGGCACCACCGACGCCGGACTCATCGACCCGCTGCCCGGCATCGCCGACCTCTGCCACACCCACGGCGCCCGCCTCCACATCGACGCCGCGTACGGCGGCGGACTCCTCTTCAGCGACCGCCGCCGCGCCCGCCTCGACGGCCTCGAACGCGCCCACACCGTCGCCGTCGACCTGCACAAACTCGGCTGGCAGCCCGTCGCCGCCGGACTCCTCGCCGTACGCGACCCCAACGACCTGCGCGCCCTCGCCCACCCCACCGACTACCTCAACGCCGACGACGACACCCGCGCCGGACTGCCCGACCTCCTCGGCCGCTCCCTGCGCACCACCCGCCGCCCCGACGTCCTCAAGATCGCCGTCACCCTCAAGACCCTCGGCCGCGACGGACTCGGCACCCTCGTCGACCACGTCTGCGACCTCGCCCACGCCTTCGCCCGCCTCGTCGCGGCACACCCCGGCTTCGAACTCCACGACCACCCCACCATCAGCACCGTCCTCTTCCGCCCCGCCGGCGCCACCGACCCCGAAGTCGCCGCCCTGCGCCGCACCCTGCTCACCGAAGGCAGCGCCGTCCTCGGCCGAGCCCGCCTCGACGGCCGCCTCTGGCTCAAAGCCACCCTGCTCAACCCCCACACCAGCACCGACGACCTGGCCGCCCTGCTGGCCCTGGTGGAAGGACACACCGCCCGATGAGCCCGACGCCCAACCCCCCACGCCACGAACCCGAAGCACCCTGCGACCTGGTGGGCATCGGCATCGGCCCCTTCAACCTCTCCCTCGCCGCCCTCGCCCACCCCCTCACCGAACTCGACACCGCCTTCTACGAACAGCGCCCCGGCTTCGACTGGCACCCCGGACTCCTCATCGACGGCGCCACCCTCCAGGTCCCCTTCCTCGCCGACCTCGTCACCCTCGCCGACCCCGCCAGCCCCTGGTCCTTCCTCAACTACCTCAAGGACCGCGACCGCCTCTTCCCCTTCTACTTCGCCGAGCGCTTCCACATCCAGCGCACCGAGTACGACGCCTACTGCCGCTGGGTCAGCGACCACCTCCCCGGACTGCACTTCGGCCACCGCGTCGACGCCGTCCGCTGGCACCCCGACCGCACCCTCTTCGAAGTCGACTTCGCCCGGCTCGACGCCGACGGCCAGACCCGGTCCCTCGGCCGCACCCACACCCGCAACATCGTCGTCGGCGTCGGCACCGCCCCCCACGTACCCCAAACCCTCAAACCCCTCGCCGACGCCCCCGGCGTGCCCGTCATCCACGCCGCCGACTACCTCGAACACCGCGACCAGCTGCACACCGCCGGACACACCACCGTCGTCGGCGCCGGCCAGTCGGGCGCGGAGATCTTCCTCGACTTGCTGCGCAACCGCCCCACCGGCCAGGAAAGGATCACCTGGCTGTCCCGCACCGAGGCCTTCGCGCCCATGGAGTACTCCAAACTCGGCCTGGAACACTTCACCCCCGACTACACCCGCTACTTCCACCACCTCCCCGAAGCCGAACGCGACCGCCTCCTCGCCGCCCAATGGCAGCTCCACAAGGGCATCGACGCCGACACCATCGCCGCCATCCACGACGAGCTCTACCGCCGCACCCAGCACGGCGGCTGGCCCGACGCCGTCCTCACCCCCGCCGTCCACGTCCGCACCGCCGGCCGCGTCGCCACCAGCAAGATCGAACTCCATCTGGAACACGTCCAGCAGGGCACCCGCACCCGCCTCACCACCGACGCCGTCGTCCTCGCCACCGGCTACCGCGAACGCCCCCTCGGCCGCCTCCTCGCCGGACTCGACCCCCACCTGCGCCGCGACAGCGCCGACCGCCCCCGCGTCGACGACCAGTACCGGCTCGTCCTCGACCCCGCCGTCACCGACACCGGCTGCCAGATCTACGTACAGAACGCCGAACTCCACACCCACGGCGTCGGCACCCCCGACCTCGGCCTCGCCGCCTGGCGCAGCGCCTCCATCCTCAACGCCCTCACCGGCAAAGAGCCCTACCCGCTGCCCGAACGCACCGCCTTCACCACCTTCGGCCTCACCCCGCCCCCCGCCGGCCCGACCGGCCGCCGCGCCACCCCGACCCTCGTCCCGCTCGCCGACATCCGGTGAGCGCCGAGACACGAAAAAGGCGGCGCGGGCGGCCGTGGGACACACCCACCACCACCCGCGCCGCCCCGGTTCAGCGCAACGAAGCCGCTAGAACACCGGCGTACCGTCCCGCGTCAGCTTCCAGTCCACCGACGCGAAGTCCGCCGGGTCCAGCGTGCCCTTCGCCGTCACCCACTCCGCGATCCGTGTACGGATCTCCGTCGACTCCGACCACACCTCCGTCGCCGACGCCACATGCGGGAACGCACCGCCGCCATTGGCCCGGTAGTTGTTCACCGCCAGCACGAACTGCTGCGCGTCGTCCAGCGCCGCACCGTCGTACGACAGGTTCTTGATCCGCGAACCCGCCGCCTGCGCGATGTCGATCTCGTACTGAAGACCCGACACGTAGTCGTAGTTGTAGTCCGGCCGGTCGTTCGCGTTCGTCAGCTTCTCCACGTCGACCTCCGCACCGGCCGCCGTCTGCACGTAGTACTCCGCCGAGTACTCCAGGTACGCCCGCACCTGCGCACCCGTCAGCACCTTCGCGACCAGCGTGTTGTCGTACACGTACAGACCCGACAGATCCCGGATCGTCACCTCGCCCGCCGGGATCTGCGACGTCCGCGAGAACGGCGACGCCTGCGCGATCACCGGCAGCGACGCGTACTCCGTCCCCACCAGCGCCGCCTTGACCACGTCCTCCTGCACCTTCGTGATCAGGTCGATGATCGGCGCGTCCTTGTACCGCGCCTCCACCGTCGTCAGCGTTTCCGTCGCCGTACCGACCACCTGGTTCACGTACTTGACGACCGTCGCGTGCTCGTCCTTCAGCAGCTTCGTGATCTTCGGGTCGTCGGCGACCGTGTTGGTGTTCCGCAGCGACGCCTTCACCGACTCGACCTGCCACCGGCCCTTGTCGTAGGCCAGCTCGAAGTCGAACAGCGCCAGCCGCTCCGCGTAGCACAGCGGCTCCGACAGCACGACCGTCTTCCCGGTCTTCTCATTGCTCACGAGCTGCTGCTCGATCTCCACATGCGCGTGCCCGACCAGGATCGCGTCGATCCCCGGCACCTGCCTGGCCACATTGGCCGCCGCGTTCTCCACGTACGGAAGCTGATCCCCCCACGACGACGTGCCCGACGCACCCGTGTGCGCCGAGACCACCACGATGTCCGCACCCATCGACCGAAGCTTCGGCACCCACTTCGCCGCCTGCTCCTCGATCCCCTCGAACGCCAGCTTGCCCTGCACATACGCCTTGTCCCAGATCGCGATGCCCGGGTTCGTCAGCCCCAGCACCGCCACCTTGACCGGCGGCGCACCCTTCACATGGAACTTCTTCATGAAGTACGGCTGGAACGCCGGCTTCAGCGTCTTCGCGTCCACCGCGTTCGCACCCAGCAGCGGGAAGTCGCACTGCGACTCGAACTTCCGCAGCGTCTCGATGCCGTAGTTGAACTCGTGATTGCCCAGCGCCACCGCGTCGTACCCGATCGCGTTCATCGCCTGCGCCATCGGATGCACCGGACCACCCTTGGCGGTGATCGGGTCCACCTTCGCGTAGTAGTACGTCAGCGGGGTGCCCTGGATCGTGTCGCCCGCGTCCAGGAGCAGGGTGTTCTCCCGGCCCCGCTCCTTGCGGATCTGCTTCACCAGCGTCGAGATCCGCGCCAGACCCTGCGCGTTGCCCGCCGTGTCGCTGTACTCCGCGTCCTTGAAGTAGTCCCAGTTGAAGACATGCCCGTGCAGATCGGTCGTGCCCAGCACCGTCAGCGCGTACGTCTTCTTGTGCTTGCCCGAGTGACCCCCGGAGTGCTTCCCGTGCCCCTCGGCCACCGCCGCCTGCGCACCAGGAGCCGCGACCGCCCCCGTCAGCGCCACTCCGGCGCCCGTCACGGCGGACCTCTTCAGAAACTTCCGGCGGTTCAACGGCATGGGGCCTACTCCTCGACAACGGATCACGAATCACGGATCACTGACGCGCCGACCACGGATGATCGACGCGCGTAGCTCTGACAAAGGCTTAAACAACGCGCGTAGATTCTCACCCACCCCACGCATCGCGGAACAGGTCCCGCAGGTTTCGATCTGGTGACCGATGGGCACACCGGAACCTCCACCAGTGCCAGAGTGGGGCGTATGACTCCTGGTAACGAGGCGCCCGCCCTTCCCGCCCCTTACGGCACCCCTGACGCCCCCCGCATCACCGTCCGCGGCGAAGCCCACCTCGAAGTCGACCCCGACATCGCCCGCATCGGCATCACCCTCACCGCCCGCTCCACCGACCGCACCACCACCCTCGCCGGCCTCACCCACCGCAACACCACGACCACCGACCTCATCAAGAGCTACGGCGAAGCAGTCGAAAAACTCGAAACAAGCGCCTTCTCCGTCACCCCCGAACTCACCAAACACGGCCGCGGCGAACGCATCCGCGCCTACCACGGCCACGTCCACCTCACCGCCGAACTGAACGACTTCACCGCACTCGGCGAACTCACCACCCGACTCGCCGACCACGACCTCGTCCGCGTCGACGGCCCCTACTGGGCACTGCGCCCCACCTCACCCGCCCACCGCGACGCCCGCCGCCAAGCCGTCCACGAAGCCGTCCAACGCGCCCGCGAATACGCCGACGCCCTCGGCACCACGCTCACCGCACTCCTCGAACTCACCGACACCGGCACCGACGCCCCCCACCTCCCGGCCGCCACCGGCCGCGCCCTGCGCGCCAAGGGCTACGGCGGCGCCCCCACCGAGGACACACCCGCCGCCCTCGACCTCGAACCCCAGCGCCAGCACGTCCACGCCGAGATCACCGCACGCTTCACCATGGCCCCACCCCGCCTCTAGAGCCACCACCCGGAACACGCCCGGCACGACACGCGCACCACCAGGCACAACACCCGTACGCGCTCATCAGAGCACCCCGCCGCACAATTCAACACTTGTCAACAACCCTTCATACAAAGGCCGTTGAGTAGTCATGCCCACCCAATTCTCTACCCACCGGTAAGCCCTAGGCTCGCCTCATGCGCCGAGCAAAAATCGTCTGCACCCTAGGGCCCGCCACCGACTCCTACGACCAGATCAAGGCACTGGTCGAAGCCGGAATGGACGTAGCCCGCTTCAACCTCAGCCACGGCAGCTACGCCGAGCACGAGGAGCGGTACCAGCACGTACGGAAGGCCTCCGACGAGACCGGCCGCAGCGTCGGCATCCTCGCCGACCTTCAAGGCCCGAAGATCAGACTCGGCCGCTTCCACGAAGGCCCCGTACTCCTTGAACGCGGAGACACCTTCACCATCACCGTCGAAGACGGCGCACAAGGAGACCGCCACTCCTGCGGCACCACCTACGCCGGACTCGCCGACGACGTCACCCCCGGCGAACGCGTCCTCGTCGACGACGGCAAGGTCTGCCTCGAAGTCACCGCCGTCGACGGCCCCCGCGTCACCACCACCGTCATCGAAGGCGGCATGGTCTCCGACCACAAGGGCCTCAACCTCCCCGGCGTCGCCGTCTCCGTCCCCGCCCTCTCCGAGAAGGACCAGGAAGACCTCCGCTGGGCCCTGCGCACCGGCTTCGACGTCATCGCCCTCTCCTTCGTCCGCAGCGGCGAGGACATCATCGACGTCCACCGCATCATGGACGAAGAAGGCCGGCGCCTCCCCGTCATCGCCAAGGTCGAAAAACCCCAGGCCGTCGACAACATCGACGACATCGTCGCCGCCTTCGACGGCATCATGGTCGCCCGCGGCGACCTCGGCGTCGAAATGCCCCTCGAACAGGTCCCGATCGTCCAGAAACGCGCCGTCAAACTCGCCAAGCGCAACGCCAAGCCGGTCATCGTCGCCACCCAGATGCTCGACTCGATGATCGACAACTCCCGCCCGACGCGAGCGGAGGCGTCGGATGTCGCCAACGCCGTGATCGACGGCACGGACGCCGTGATGCTGTCGGGCGAGACGAGCGTCGGCAAGTACGCCATCGAGACGGTCAGGACGATGGCCCGCATCGTCGAAGCGGCCGAGGAAGACATCCTCGCCAAGGGCCTCCCGCCCCTCAACGAACGCAGCAAGCCCCGCACCCAGGGCGGCGCCGTCGCCCGAGCGGCGGCGGAGATGGGCGACTTCCTCGGCGCCAAGTTCTTGGTGGCCTTCACCCAGTCCGGCGACACGGTCCGCCGCCTCTCGCGCTACCGCTCCCCGATCCCCCTCCTCGCCTTCACCCCCGACTCGGCGACCCGCTCCCAGCTCAACCTCACGTGGGGCGTGGAAACCTTCCTCGGCCCGCACGTCGACTCCACGGACGCGATGGTCTCCCAGGTCGACGAACAGCTCTTGCGGATCGGCCGCTGCGAGAGGGGCGACCTGGTCGTGATCACGGCGGGTTCGCCGCCCGGCGTCTCCGGATCGACGAACCTGGTCCGCGTCCACCGCATCGGCGAGGACGGCGACATCCACTGACCCCGGTGCCGGGCCCCTCGTCGTCAGTGCTTGGGGCCCACGTGGACATCCATGAGGGCTACGGAGGCTTTGCGGGCGACGGAGATGTTGAACGGGTCGCTGCCGCGGGCGAGGGTGGTCCACTGGACGCCCACCTTGTCGAGGGTGTCGCCGAAGAGCTGGGCAGGTGCTTGAAGTAGACCTTGATGTCGTGGGCGCCGACTGAGCGGACGCGGCACGTGGCGTTGCGGGGGAAGACCGTGCGTAGGGCGTCTTCGGCGGCGTCCTGGAGGCCAGGCCAAGAGTCGTCCAGCGTGACCATCAAGCTTGGCACCCTGTGCTTCGCGTAGTGGCTGATGTGCCCGTCGCCTAGGTACAAGCTGAGCAAGTAACCATAGGCGGCACCAATAGCTGACGGTGCCAAGCGGTACGCCGAGCCTCCGAGCGGCGTCAGCGTTCTTTGTGCCGCCGCGCAGCAGCGTGAGGGCCCGCTGTCGCACTTGTGTGCTGTGAGCGTTCATATGGCCACTCTGCGTGAGCAGGTGTAGGTGCAGCAAAAAGCGGATGTTCACGACAACGTGAGCATCCGCTTCGATAGGCTGACCTTCGAGATGAAGGAAAAGTGCCCCAGGTGGGACTCGAACCCACACTGTCCGCTGTTTGAGAGCGGCCTCTCTACGTTGGAGTACTGGGGCCTCGCAAAGGTAAGGGAACTGCAACCCCTTGCGCCCTTACCTTACCCCAGCTAGGTAGGCTCTTGGGAGCAGTACCCGCCCTGAACGAGGAGCCCCCCGTGACCACCCCCGAGACGCCCCAGCCCGCTGACGTGGCCGACGACGACAAGTCGCACGTTCCTCCGCTGACGACCCGCGTCGTCATCGCCGAGGACGAGGCGCTGATCCGTCTCGATCTGAAAGAGATGCTGGAGGAGGAGGGCTACAGCGTCGTCGGCGAGGCGGGCGACGGTGAGCAGGCGGTGGAGCTGGCCCGGGAGCACAAGCCGGACCTGGTGATCCTGGACGTGAAGATGCCGAAGCTGGACGGCATCTCCGCGGCGGAGAAGATCGCCGAGGAGAGCATCGCCCCGGTGCTGATGCTGACCGCGTTCTCGCAGCGTGACCTGGTGGAGCGGGCGAGGGACGCGGGCGCGATGGCGTACCTCGTGAAGCCCTTCAGCAAGAGCGACGTCGTGCCGGCGATCGAGATGGCGGTGTCGCGGTTCACGGAGCTGAAGGAGCTGGAGAAGGAGGTCGCGGACCTCAGCCAGCGCCTGGAGACGCGGAAGCTGGTGGACCGTGCGAAGTCGGTGTTGCAGACGGAGTACGGGCTGACGGAGCCGGCGGCGTTCCGGTGGATCCAGAAGACGTCGATGGACCGGCGGATGTCGATGCAGCAGGTGGCCGAGGCGGTCATTCAGGACGCGCAGGAGAAGAAGTCGGCGAAGGGCTGACCGTTCGGAGCGGGACGTAGAAGGAGGCCCGCACCCCGTTTCCCGGGGTGCGGGCCTCTTTGCGTTCTCTGCGTTCGCTGAGCGCCGTACGTTCAGTCCTCGCCCAGATAAGCCTTGCGAACCGATTCGTCGTGGAGGAGGTCCTGTCCCGTTCCGGAGAGGACGATGCTGCCGATTTCCATGACGTGGCCCTGGTCGGCGAGGGAGAGGGCGGCTTGGGCGTTCTGCTCGACGAGCAGGATGGTGGTGCCCTGGGCCTTCAGTTCGACCACCGTGTCCATGATTTTCTGCATCATGATCGGTGAGAGGCCCATGGAGGGCTCGTCGAGCATGAGGAGCTTGGGCTGGGACATCAGGGCGCGGCCCATGGCGAGCATTTGCTGCTCGCCGCCCGACAACGTACCCGCTGCCTGCTTCCGGCGTTCCCCGAGGATGGGGAACAGGTCGTACGCCCGCTGAATGTCCCTCTCGATGCCTGCCTTGTCGGTGCGGAGGAATGCGCCGAGTTGGAGGTTTTCGGTGATGGTGAGGCGGGGGAAGATGTGGCGGCCTTCGGGGGAGTGGGCGAGGCCGAGGGCGACGATTTTGTGGGCGGGTATTCCGGTGAGGGGTTTCCCGTCGAAGGTGATGCGGCCCGAGGTGGGTTTGAGGAGGCCGGAGAGGGTGCGCAGGGTGGTGGTTTTGCCGGCGCCGTTGGTGCCGATGAGGGTGACGATCTGGCCGGCTTCGACGGTGAAGGAGATGCCTTTGACGGCTTCGATCTTGCCGTAGGCGACCTTGAGGTCTTCGACCTCCAGTAGGGCGGTCACTGGGCGTTTCCTTCCTTGCCGGCGGTGCCGCGCGACCCAGTGGCGTCGGCGGCGGCTTCGGCGGCTTCCGCGGCTTCGACTTCGGCGACTTCGTCGGCGCCGGGGGCGCCTTCGAAGGGGGTGCCGAGGTAGGCGGCGATGACGCGTTCGTCGCCCTGGACGACGTCGCTGGTGCCTTCGACGAGTTTTTCGCCTTGGACGAGGCAGGCGACGCGGTCGCAGAGGTTGAAGATGAAACGCATGTCGTGCTCGATGACGAGGACGGCTATGCCTTGGTCGCGGATGGCGAAGACGAGTTCTTCGGTGGCGCGGGTTTCTTGGGGGTTCATGCCGGCGGTGGGCTCGTCGAGGAGGAGGAGTCCGGGGTCGCTGGCGAGGGCGCGGGCGATTTCGAGCTTGCGTTGTTCGCCGTAGGGGAGGTTGCGGGAGAGGTGGTCGGCTTTGTGGGCGAGGCCGATGAACTCGAGGAGTTGCATGGCGCGTTCGCGGCTGGCGGCTTCGGCTTTGCGGAAGCCGGGGCCGCGCAGGAGGGCTGACCAGAGTCCTTCGCGGGTGCGGGTGTGGCGGCCGACGAGGACGTTTTCCAGGACGGTCATGTTGGCGAAGAGCCGGATGTTCTGGAAGGTGCGGGCGATGCCGGCTTTGGTGACGAGGTGGGGTTTGGGCGGGAGGACGGTGCCTTTGTAGGCGACTTTGCCTTCGGTGGGGACGTACAGGCCGGTGAGGCAGTTGAAGAAGGTGGTTTTGCCGGCGCCGTTGGGTCCGATGAGTCCGACGATTTCGCCTGCGTTGACGGTGAGGTCGACGTTTCGTACGGCGGTGAGTCCGCCGAATCGCATGGTGACGCCTGCGGCTTCGAGGACGGGGCTCGTGGTGGCGGGGCTGGTGGCCTTGGTGCTGGTCATGGTGGTCACGCCCCTGCCTTGGTGGCGCCGACGGTGGTGTCGGGGAGGCTCTGTTCGGGGATGTCGGTCTGGCCGGTTTCGTGGAATTCGAGTTGGCGCCGGCGGTTGGCGATGATTCCTTCGGGGCGGAATCGCATGAGGAGGACGAGTGCGATGCCGAAGGCGAAGAGCTGGAATTCCTTCAGGAAGCTGAGTTTTTCCGGCAGGAGGTAGAGCAGGGTGGCGCCGAGGATGGGTCCGCCGACGGTGCCCATGCCGCCGAGGACGACGGCGGCGAGGAGGAATGCGGAGTTCGGGGGGACGGAGCCGGCGAACTGGTAGGGGGCCGGGTTGACGCTGTAGCCGACGTGGGCGCTGACGGTGCCGGCGAGGCCGGCGAGTGAGGCGCCGAGGGCGAAGGCGATGAGTTTGACGCGGAAGCCGTTGATGCCCATGGCGGTGGCGGCGGTCTCGTCCTCGCGGATGGCGATCCAGGAGCGGCCGATGCGGGAGTCGGCGGCGCGGTTGAAGACGAGGACGACGATCGCGGTGATGACGAGCATCAGCAGGAAGTAGTTGGCGAAGCGGCCGAGGGTGACGAAGCCGGCGTCGTGGTCGGCGCCGAAGTTGAAGCCGAAGATCTCCAGGTCGGGGATCATGGAGATGCCGTTGGGGCCGTTGGTGAGGTTGGGTCCGGAGGAGCCGTCGAGGTTGTTGACGGTGATGCGGAAGATCTCCCCGAAGCCGAGGGTGACGATGGCGAGGTAGTCGCCGCGCAGGCGCAGGGTGGGTGCGCCGATGAGGACGCCGAAGACGAGGGAGGCGGCCATGCCGGTGAGCATGGCGGCCCAGAAGGGGAACTGGACTCCGGAGAAGCGGGAGAATTCGCTGCCGGATACGAGGGCTGCGGCGTAGGCGCCGACGCCGAGGAAGGCGACGTATCCGAGGTCGAGGAGTCCGGTGAGGCCGACGACGATGTTGAGGCCGAGGGCGACGGTGGCGACGATGAGGATGTTGACGCCGAGGTTGGCGTTGTGTTCGTCGTTCTCGACGAAGGGGAAGACCGCGGCGGCGAGGAAGGCCATGGAGGTGGCGAATCCCTTGTGCCGGGCGTTGAGTTCGGCGAAGCGGTCGAAGAGTCCGGCGGCGAAGAGGGCCCAGGCGCCGAAGACGACGAGGAGCAGGTAGCCGATGAACGTTTCGCTGGCGTCGGGGTCGACGCCGATGCCGTAGGTGAAGACGGTCAGGGCGCCGGCGGTGGCGGCGGTGATGAGGAGGCGTTCGGCCCAGCCGGCGAGGGTGCCGAGGGGTGGGACGTTCTCGGCCTTGGTGATGCGGTCCTTGAGGGTGGTGCCGGGGCCGGGCAGGGCGAGGGCGCCGAGGAGGGCGAGGAGTGAGGCGACGGCGGCGAGGTAGGCGCCGGGGTCGAGGGCGACGAGGCCCTTGAGGTCGACGGCGATGGCGATGGCGCTGAACCAGCAGACGGCGAAGGCGCTGGTGGCGGCGAGGATGACGGGCGCGGTGGCGTTGGCGGGGTTGAGCCAGCCGAGGCCGCGGACGTGGTAGCCGGTGAGTGCGTAGAGCAGGGTGAGGGCGCCGGCGACGAGGGCGAGGATCTGGAGTCCGGCGGGTGAGCCGTAGTAGGTGAGGTCGCCGGGGAATTCGTCGGTGTACGTCCAGGACATGAAGGTGCTGGCGATGGTGCCGACGGCGCCGGTGGCGATGAGGGGGAGGGCGGCGGCGGCCGGGAGTTTGACGAGTCCGCCGTGGGGTGCGTGGTCGGTCTTCATGGTGGTCACGCCCTGTCCGCGACGCGTTCGCCGACCAGGCCCTGTGGCCGGAACAGCAGGACGAGGATGAGCAGGACGAAGGCCCAGACGGAGGCCCAGCCGCCGCCGCCGAGCTGCTGCATGCCGGGGATGCCGTCGATGTAGCTGGTGGCCATGGTTTCGGCGAGGCCGAGGACGAGGCCGCCGATCATGGCGCCGTAGATGTTGCCGATGCCGCCGAGGACGGCCGCGGTGAAGGCCTTGAGGCCCATCTGGAAGCCCATGTCGTATTTGATCTGGCCGTAGCGCAGGCCGTAGGCGATGGCGGCGACGGCGGCGAAGAAGCCGCCGATGGCGAAGGCGATGACGATGATGCGGTTGGTGTCGATGCCCATGAGCTGGGCGGTGTCCGGGTCCTGTGCGGTGGCCTGCATGGCGCGGCCGGTGCGGGAGAAGCGGACGAAGAGGGCGAGGGCGGCCATGCAGGCGGGTGCGGCGATGATGACGAAGACGGAGCCGCTGAGGATGCGGACGTCGCCGATGTGCCAGGGGCCGAAGTCCATCTGGGGGAAGTTACGGTCGGTCTTGGCGTTGGGGTACCAGTTGAAGACGGCCTGCTGGAGTGCGAGGGAGAGGCCGATGGCGGTGATGAGGGGGGCGAGGCGTGGTGCGCCGCGCAGGGGCCGGTAGGCGAAGCGTTCGGCTCCGACGGCGACGAGGATGGAGATGAGTCCGCCGCCGATCAGCATGGCCGGTAGGGCTATCCACATGGATGTGCCGTCGGGCAGGACGTAGAGGTAGACCGAGAGGGCGCCGAAGCCCCCGATCATGAAGATCTCGCCGTGGGCGAAGTTGATGAGCTGGACGATGCCGTACACCATCGTGTAGCCGATGGCGATCAGCCCGTACATCGAGCCGAGGAACAGCCCGTTGGCCAGCTGCTGCGGCAGGGTGTTCACCGCATGGCCTCCATGTGGTGGGGAGAGTGAGCAGGGCGTATGGATCGGGCCGCGCGGTGACGTGTGGTCGTGGCCGCGCGGCCCTCGGGTGTGCTTGCGGCTGACCGGGTCAGCCGTTGAACGTGCCGCTCTTGACGGCCTTCCACTTGCCGTCGACGACCTGGTAGACGGTGAGCTGCTTGTTGGTGGTGTCGCCGTACTCGTCGAAGGCGACGGGTCCGGCGATGCCGTCGAATTTCGTCTTCTGGACCTCTTCGACGATCTTCGCGCGGGCGTCGGAGGGGACGTCGCCGTCCTTCACGACCTGGCCGACGGCCTTGATGATGGCGGTGGCGGCGTCGTAGGAATACCCGCCGTAGGTGCCGTAGTCACCCTTGAGGCCGGACGACTTGTACTTCTTGATGAAGTCGGCGGCGGCGGGCAGGGTGTCGACGGGCTGGCCGACGGAGGTGACGAGGTCGCCTTCGGAGGTCTTGCCGGCGGTCTCGATGTAGGTCGGGGTGAACATGCCGTCGCCGCCGAAGAGCGGAATCTTGGCGCCGGCGTCCTTGAGCTGCTTGGTGAGCTTCTCGGACTCGTCGTACTGGCCGCCGTAGTAGACGAGGTCGGCCTTGGAGTTCTTGATCTTGGTGACGAGGGCGGAGAAGTCGGTGTCACCGGTGTTGACGTGGTCCTCGCCCGCGACCTTGCCGCCGTTCTTGGTGAAGCCGGCCTTGAAGAGTTTGGCGAGGCCGGCGCCGTAGGTCTGCTTGTCGTCGACGACGAAGACCTTGCGCTTCTTGAGGGTGCCGTAGGCGTACTCGGCGGCGAAGCCGCCCTGGAGCGCGTCGGTGGTGGCGGTGCGGAAGTAGGTCTTGAACGGGCGTTCCTTCTTGGTCTGCCAGTTCTTGCCCTGGGTGAGCTCGGGCGCGGTGTTGGAGGGGGAGATCTCGACCAGGTTGGCGGTGTCGAAGACCTGCTGCATCTGGGTGGCGACACCGGAGTTGAGGGGGCCGACGACGCCGAGGACCTTGTCGTTGCCGACGAGCTGGGTGGCGTTCTGCTGGCCGCTGGCGGGGACGGCCTTGTCGTCGAGCGCGAGGACCTTGAAAGTGACACCGGGCACGGTGTTGTTCTTGTTGGCGTCGTCGACGGCGATCTGGACGCCGCCCTGGATGCCGAGACCGGTGGCGGAGTTCTGGCCGGTCAGCGGGGCGTCGACGCCGATGATGACCTCGGTCTTCTTGCCGCTGTCGTCGCTCCCCTTGTCGTCGTCGCGCGAACCGCAGGCGGTCAGCGTGAGAGCTCCGGTGGTGAGCACGGAGGTGAGTATGACCAAAGAACGGTGTCGCACGTTGCATCCTCTCCCTGGCGCAGCAGCTCTGCTGAGCTGCCGTGTGTCTCGCCGGGCCGTACTGGGGTGTTACGGGGCCGTGCTGCAGACGCGCCCGGCGGCGCGGTGACTGGCCGTGACTCTAAGCCTGTCTGTGGGCGGCGGCATCGCCGTGAGCTGGCTTGTGACTTTCTTGTTATGACGTGCTGGTTGGTGAGCTTCTCGGAAGGGGTGTCTCGGCCGGTTTGGCGGAAATTCCTCGGGGTGGCCGCCGTCCACATTTCGAGAATTCGCACTTCCGGTTGCGAGTTGGGCGGGCGTCGGCGGGGGGCCTGTCGCATGCGGCGTGCAGGAGTGCGGAGAGATCGCGGGAGTAGCGGCCGCCGAAGATGAAGCTGTGATGTTGTATTGCGTTCGTGTTACGCAGCGTTACGTCGAGGAAGGGGAGTTCGGCGTCGAGGGGCAGTCCCGCGCAATCGGATACGGAGATTCGTACGGTGATCCGGTGGGTTGTCCCGGGACGGACGGTGAACGCCGGGTGCGGGGTGGTCCGGGTGTGAAGTCCGGGGAAGGGGGCGTGGATGCCGTGGAGGGTGACGGGCGGGCCGTGGCCGACGGAGACGTCGAAGCGGAAGGCGGCGGGTGGTCCGGCGGCGGTGTCGCCGGTGGTTCCGGCGTAGCGGAAGGTGGTCACCGTCGCGGGCCAGGGGGACGGGGCCGTGTCGGGTGGCGGGCCGGTGGGCCGTGCGGGGAAGAGCAGGACGGCGGCGGTGGCGGCGCCTGCGGCGGCCGCGGTGAGGGCGGCGGCGCGGGTCCTGGGCGGCAGGGCGTGCCAACGGCCGCCGGGGCGTGGGAAGTCGGCGGGTGTGTCGGGCGCGTGGGTGTCCGGGCCGGCGGGTTCGACGGGCCCGGTGCCGCTCATGGCCGCAGCCTCATGGGGAAACGGTAGGAGGTGCGGCCCGGGCGGGGAAGGCTTCGTCAGCGGCGGGCGGTGGGTACGTCGGCGGGGTCGACGTCGCGCAGCATGCAGGTCAGGCGGGCGGAGCAGACGCGCTTGCCGTCCTCGTCGGTGATGGCGATGTCGTACGTGGCGGTGGAGCGGCCGCGGTGCAGGGGGGTGGCGACGCCGGTGACGAGGCCGGAGCGGGCGCCGCGGTGGTGGGTGCAGTTGAGGTCGACGCCGACGGCGAGTTTGCGGCTGCCGCCGTGGAGCATGGCGCCGACGGAGCCGAGGGTTTCGGCGAGGACGGCGGAGGCGCCGCCGTGCAGGAGGCCGTAGGGCTGGGTGTTGCCTTCGACGGGCATGGTGCCGACGACGCGGTCCGCGGAGGCTTCGACGATCTGGACGCCCATGCGGGTGCCGAGGTGGCCCGCGGAGAACAGGGCGGGCAGGTCGACGCCGAGGGCGGCGTACTCGTCGATGATCTCTTGCGGGAACTTCACGGTGTGCTGTTCGCCCATCGGGCCCGGCTCCGTTCGTCGTGGACCGTGCCGGCGTCGTGGATCACGCCGGCTCACTGGCTGAGCAAACGCTCAGTCGGTCGCCGATTGTTCCAGACGGACGACGACGGACTTGCTGGCAGGGGTGTTGCTGGTGTCGGCGGTCGAGTCGAGCGGGACCAGGACGTTCGTCTCGGGGTAGTAGGCGGCGGCGCAGCCGCGGGCGGTCGGGTAGTGCACGACGCGGAAGCCGGGGGCGCGGCGCTCGGTGCCGTCGCGCCATTCGCCGACGAGGTCGGCGTAGGAGCCGTCGGCGAGCCCCAGGGCGGCGGCGTCGGCGGGGTTGACCAGGACGACGCGGCGGCCGTTCCTGATGCCGCGGTAGCGGTCGTCCAGGCCGTAGATCGTGGTGTTGTACTGGTCGTGGGAGCGCAGGGTCTGGAGCAGCAGACGGCCCTCGGGGACACGCGGGTACTCGATGGCGGCGGCCGTGAAGTTGGCCTTGCCGGTGGTGGTGGGGAAGCGGCGCTCGTCGCGCGGGGCGTGCGGCAGGGCGAAGCCGCCGGGGCGGGCGACACGCGCGTTGAAGTCGTCGAAGCCGGGCACCACGCGCGCGATGCGGTCGCGGATGGTCGCGTAGTCCTTCTCGAACTCCTCCCAGGGGGTGCGGGAGGTCTCGCCGAGGACGCGGCGGGCGAGGCGGCAGACGATGGCGGGCTCGGACAGCAGGTGGGTGCTCGCGGACTCCAGGCGGCCGCGGGAGGCGTGCACCATGCCCATGGAGTCCTCGACGGTGACGAACTGCTCGCCGCTGCCCTGGAGGTCGCGTTCCGTGCGGCCGAGCGTCGGCAGGATCAGGGCGCGGGCGCCGGTGACCGCGTGGCTGCGGTTCAGCTTGGTGGACACGTGCACGGTCAGCCGGGCGCGGCGCATGGCGGCCTCGGTGACGTCGGTGTCGGGGGAGGCGGACACGAAGTTGCCGCCCATGGCGAAGAACACCTTGGCGTCGCCGTCGCGCAGCGCGCGGATGGCCCGTACGACGTCGTAGCCGTGGTCCCTGGGAGGGGCGAAGCCGAACTCCTTCTCCAGGGCGTCGAGGAAGGCGGGGGCGGGGCGTTCGAAGATGCCCATGGTGCGGTCGCCCTGCACGTTCGAGTGGCCGCGCACGGGGCAGACGCCGGCGCCCGGGCGGCCGATGTTGCCGCGCAGCAGCAGGAAGTTGACCACTTCGCGGATGGTGGGCACGGAGTGCTTGTGCTGGGTGAGGCCCATCGCCCAGCAGACGATGGTGCGCTTCGAGGCGAGGACCATCTCCAGGGCCTGCTGGATCTCCGCGCGCGTGAGGCCCGTCGCGGTGAGTGTCTCGTCCCAGTCGGCGGCGCGGGCGGCGGCCGCGAACTCCTCGTAGCCGTGGGTGTGTTCGGTGACGAAGTCCTGGTCGACGGCGCCCTCGGTGTCCAGGATCAGCTTGTTCAGCAGGCGGAAGAGGGCCTGGTCGCCGCCGATGCGGATCTGGAGGAACAGGTCGGTGAGGGCGGCGCCCTTGAGCATGCCCTGGGGGGTCTGCGGGTTCTTGAACCGCTCCAGGCCCGCCTCGGGCAGCGGATTGACCGTGATGATCCGCGCGCCGCCCGCCTTGGCCTTCTCCAGGGCGGAGAGCATCCGGGGGTGGTTCGTGCCCGGGTTCTGCCCGGCCACGATGATCAGGTCCGCCTGGTACAGGTCCTCCAGCAGGACGCTGCCCTTGCCGATGCCGATGGTCTCCGAGAGGGCGGAGCCCGACGACTCGTGGCACATGTTCGAGCAGTCCGGGAGGTTGTTCGTGCCGAACTCGCGGGCGAAGAGCTGGTACAGGAACGCCGCCTCGTTGCTGGTGCGGCCCGAGGTGTAGAACAGCGCCTCGTCCGGTGAGCCGAGCGCGGCGAGTTCCTCGGCGACGATGTCGAAGGCGCGCTCCCAGGTCACCGGCGCGTAGCGGTCGGCGCCCTCCGCCAGGTACATCGGGTGGGTGAGGCGGCCCTGCTGTCCGAGCCAGTAGCCGCTGCGGCCCGCGAGGTCGGCCACCGGGTGCGCGGCGAAGAAGTCGGGGGTGACCCGGCGCAGGGTGGCCTCCTCGGCGACCGCCTTCGCGCCGTTCTCGCAGAACTCGGCGGTGTGCCGGTGCTCCGGCTCCGGCCAGGCGCAGCCCGGGCAGTCGAAGCCGTCCTTCTGGTTGACCCGCAGCAGGGTCAGCGCGGTGCGGCGCACGCCCATCTGCTGCTGGGCGACGCGCAGCGTGTGACCGATGGCGGGCAGCCCGGCCGCGGCGTGCTTGGGCCCGTCGACCTGCGGCGCGTCCTGAACCGGATCGACCTTGGGCGGCTTGCTGGCCATCGCATGTTCCCCTTCCCCGACCACGCCCCCGAACGCACGCGTGACCCGTGTCCTACGTATCCCCCGATCCTCGCACGCGGAGGTGACAGCTATGCCGGACGGGTCGGGGCGGGGCGGGCCGGAGCGGGAGGGAGACCGCCGGCCGGGACGTCACGGTCGGGCGGGGCGTTGCGGTTGGGGCGGAGCGTTGCCGTCGGTTGTGCGGGGCGGGGCGGGGCGTTGCGGTTGGGGCGGGGCGTTGCCGTCGCTTGGGCGGGGCGGGGCGTTGCGGTTGCACGGGACGTCGCCGTCGGTTGGGCGGGGCGGGGCGTGACGGCGGTCCGTCGGTCGAGGGGAGGCTGCCCGCCGGGCGGGGCGTCGCGGTCCCCTGTCCGCGGCTCGCGGACGGCGGCCCTGCCGGCTGGGCGGGAAGCCACTGCCCACTGGGGCGGGCGGAGGCCGCTGTCCGCCGGGCGTAACGTCGCCGCCCTCTGCCTGCTGCCCGCGGACGGCGGCTCCGTCGCAGGGCGTACGGCGGCTTCTCGCCGGGCGGGAAGCCGCTGTCGGCCGGGCGGGAAGCCGCCGTCGGCCGGGCGGGAGGTCGTTGTCCGCCGGGCGTAACGCCGCCGCCCCCCGCCTGCTGCCCACGAACGGCGGCCCCGTCGGCCGGGCGTGTGGCCACTCTCGCCGACGGAAGCCGCCGTCCGGCGCCCACGGCTCGCTGTCTGCGGCTCGCCGCCTGCCGCCCCCGGTCCCGGGCCCCGGTCCGCGAGCGGCGGGGGGCCTCCGCCGTCGCGCCGCGGGACTGTCCGTGGCGGTGTGCGGGAGCTTCCGGCGTGGCGGGCGGAGCCGTCCGTCGCGGCGTGCTGGGTTGCCCGCCGCCGCGCGGGAGGGCACGCGACCGCCGCGCGCGAGGTCGCCCACCGCGCCGCGCCGCGCCGCCCCGCCGCGCCGTCCCGCCCGCCGTGCCGCCCGCTCACCCCGGTGGGCGGGGCGGAGTGTCAGTGGGGCGTGGCAGGATCGGGGGCGTGGCAGAGACAGCATCGAAGAAGACCGAGAAGACCTCCGGCGAGGGCCGCCCGCGGCTGATGCTCATGGACGGGCACTCGCTGGCCTACCGCGCGTTCTTCGCGCTGCCCGCGGAGAACTTCACGACCGCGACCGGCCAGCCGACGAACGCGATCTACGGCTTCGCGTCGATGCTGGCGAACACGCTGCGCGACGAGGCGCCCACGCACTTCGCGGTGGCGTTCGACGTCTCCCGCAAGACCTGGCGCTCCGAGGAGTTCACGGAGTACAAGGCGAACCGCTCCAAGACCCCCGACGAGTTCAAGGGACAGGTCGAGCTGATCGGCGAGCTGCTCGACGCGATGCGCGCGGAGCGGTTCGCGGTCGCGGGCTTCGAGGCCGACGACATCATCGCCACGCTCGCCACGCAGGCGGAGGCGGCCGGCTTCGAGGTGCTGATCGTCACCGGCGACCGGGACTCCTTCCAGCTCGTCAGTGAGCACACGACGGTGCTGTATCCGACGAAGGGCGTCTCGGAGCTGACCCGGTTCACCCCGGAGAAGGTGTTCGAGAAGTACGGGCTGACCCCGGCGCAGTACCCGGACTTCGCGGCGCTGCGCGGCGACCCGTCCGACAACCTCCCGGGCATCCCGGGCGTCGGCGAGAAGACGGCCGCGAAGTGGATCAACCAGTTCGGTTCGTTCGCGGAGCTCGTGGAGCGCGCCGAAGAGGTCAAGGGCAAGGCGGGGCAGAACCTGCGCGACCACCTGGAGTCCGTCAAGCTGAACCGCCGCCTCACCGAGCTGGAGCGTCAGGTAGAGCTGCCGAGAACGGTCGCGGAGCTGGAGCGCGCGGCGTACGACCGCACGAGCGTCGCGATGGTCCTGGACACCCTGGAGATCCGCAACCCCTCGCTGCGCGAGCGGCTTTTCGCCGTCGACCCGGGCGCCGAGGAGGCCGAGGCCGCCCAGGCGCCCGCCCCGGGCGTCGAGCTGGACGGCACGGTGCTGGGCGCGGGCGAGCTGAAGCCCTGGCTCGCCGAGTACGGCACGGAGCCCCTGGGCCTCGCCACGGTCGACACCTGGGCCCTGGGCACGGGCTCGGTGGCCGAGGTCGCGCTCGCCGCGGCCGGCGGCGCCGCGGCCTGGTTCGACCCCACCGAGCTGGACGAGGGCGACGAGACCGCGTTCGCCGGATGGCTCGCCGACGCCGCCCGCCCGAAGGTGCTGCACAACGCCAAGGGCGCCATGCGGGTCTTCGCCGAGCACGGCTGGAGCATCGGGGGCGTGTCCATGGACACCGCGCTCGCCGCCTACCTCGTCAAGCCGGGGCGCCGTTCCTTCGCCCTGGATGCGCTCTGCCTGGAGTATCTGGGCCGGGAGCTGGCGCCCGCCGCCGCGGCCGACGGGCAGCTCGCCTTCGGCGCCGACGAGCAGGCCGAGGCGGACGCGCTGATGGTGCAGGCCCGCGCGATCCTCGACCTGGGCGAGGCATTCGAGGGCAAGCTCCAGGAGGTGGGCGCCGCCGACCTGCTGCGTGACATGGAGCTGCCGACGTCCGCGCTGCTCGCCCGCCTGGAGCGGTACGGCATCGCCGCGGACCGGACGCACCTGGAGGCCATGGAGCAGATGTTCGCGGGCGCCGTCCAGCAGGCCGTGAAGGAGGCGCACGCGGCGGCCGGGCACGAGTTCAACCTGGGCTCGCCCAAGCAGCTCCAGGAGGTCCTCTTCGGGGAGCTGGGCCTGCCGAAGACGAAGAAGACCAAGACGGGCTACACCACGGACGCGGACGCGCTGGCCTGGCTCGCGGGCCAGACCGAGAACGAACTGCCCGTGATCATGCTCCGCCACCGTGAGCAGGCGAAGCTGCGGGTGACGGTCGAGGGCCTGATCAAGACGATCGCCGCCGACGGCCGTATCCACACGACGTTCAACCAGACCGTCGCCGCGACCGGCCGCCTGTCGTCCACGGACCCGAACCTGCAGAACATCCCGGTCCGTACGGACGAGGGCCGCGCCATCCGCCGCGGCTTCGTCGTCGGCGAGGGCTTCGAGTCCCTGATGACGGCGGACTACAGCCAGATCGAGCTGCGCGTGATGGCCCACCTCTCCGAGGACGAAGGCCTGATCGAGGCGTTCACCTCCGGGGAGGACCTGCACACCACGGTCGCCTCCCAGGTGTTCTCCGTGGAGCGGTCGGGCGTCGACGCCGAGATGCGCCGCAAGATCAAGGCGATGTCGTACGGGCTGGCGTACGGCCTGTCGGCCTTCGGCCTCTCCCAGCAGCTGAACATCGACGCGGGTGAGGCCCGTGCCCTGATGGACACCTACTTCGAGCGCTTCGGAGGGGTACGGGACTATCTGCGCCGGGCGGTCGACGAGGCGCGGGCGACGGGGTACACGGCGACGCTCTTCGGCCGCCGCCGCTATCTGCCCGACCTCAACAGCGACAACCGCCAGCGCCGCGAGGCGGCCGAGCGGATGGCCCTGAACGCGCCGATCCAGGGCACGGCGGCGGACATCGTCAAGATCGCCATGCTCAACGTCGACCGGGCCCTGCGCGAGGCGGACCTCAAGTCCCGCATGCTCCTCCAGGTCCACGACGAAATCGTCCTGGAGATCGCCCCCGGCGAGCGCGCACGGACGGAGGAACTGGTCCGCCACGAAATGGCGAACGCGGTGCAACTACGCGCCCCCCTGGACGTCTCCGTGGGCGCGGGCCCCGACTGGGAATCGGCGGCCCACTGACACGCCCCGTCAGGGGCGCGGGGAACGGCGCGCCCAGCCACGACGGACCCGCGGTCGGCACACCGGGCGACGGGGAGGGCCGGGCCCCGTCAGGGGCGCGGGGTAGGGCGCGCTCAGCCACGACGGACCTGCGGTCGGCACACCGGGCGACGGGGAGGGCCGGGCCCCGCCAGGGGTGCGAGGAACTGCGCGCCCAGCGACGACGGACCCGCAGTCGGCCTGCGGGGCTCCGGGAACGGCCCGGAGCCCGGCGGGCCAGGGGCCCCGTCAGGGGCGCGGGGAACGGCGCGCCCAGCCACGACGGACCCGCGGCCAACGCCCCGGCCCCCGGGCTACCGGCAACGCGCCGGCGCCCAGCCGCAGCGGACCCGAGGCCAACACCCCGGGCCCCGCACCTCCCGGTAAGGCCCCGGCGCCAGCCGGACGTCACCCGCCCGGCCCCCGCGAAAGCGCCCCGCCCGCCGCCCGCCGCAAGGATGCGGGCATGGGTATACGCACCTTCCGCCGCCCGGCGGCGACAGCCGCGCCCTTCGTGACCGCGGCGGCCGCCGTCCTCACCTCGGCCCTGCTCACCCGGGTCCCGGTCTTCGCGGCCGGAGCGAGTACCGCCCGGCTGCGCACCCCCGACGGCCCGCCCCGCGAACCCGACCCCGTCGCCGGCCTGCACGGCGGCGTCCGCCCCAGGACCAGACCGTGGTGGCACCCGGCACGCCGCCCCCGTATATCCCGCCTCGTACCGCGCCTCGCACAGCCCCTGCTGCTGCCACTGCCACTGCCACTGCCGCTGCCACTGTCGCTGCGCGCCGACGCCACCACACCGGCCTGCTCCTGCGCGAGCGACCGGCAGCAGGCCCCGGCCGGCGTGGTGGCGGCGCTGACCGACTGGGAGCGGGCCACCCTGCGCCCCCTGATCGCCGACTCGCGCGAGGCCGCCGCCCTGCGGCTGTGGCGTGTGGTCAGTGGGAGGCCGGATGGTTCGGCTCCGTGTGTGCCGCCGTCGGAGGGGCGGGCGCCGGGTGCTGCGGCCTGATTGCGGCGCCGTACTGGATCAGGCCGCCGCCCTGCGGCTGTGGCATGTGGTCAGTGGGGAACCGGTCGGTTCGGCTCCGTGTGTGCCGCCGCCGGAGGGGCGGGCGCCGGGCGCTGCGGCCTGATTGCGGCGCCGTACTGGATCAGGCCGCCGCCCTGCGGCTGTGGCGTGTGGTCAGTGGGAGGCCGGATGGTTCGGCTCCGTGTGTGCCGCCGTCGGAGGGGCGGGCGCCGGGCGCCACAGCCTGACTGCGGCGCCGTACAGGAGCAGGCCGAGCGCCAGCCCGGCGCCCGCGCCGAAGCACAGGGTCGGGATCAGCTCCCAGGGCTTCGCGTCGGCACCCCGGTACGCCCACCAGCGTGCGGCCCGCTGCACGGCGCCCAGGAGCGCGCAGCCGCCGAGCACCACGCCCGCCAGCGCGCGGTCGGCCCGAGACAGCACCGGCACCCCCACCGGCTCCCGCCGCGGCGTCCGGTGCAGCGACACGACGACGAAGACGGCGATCACCACGGCCGCCACCGCGGAACCCCCGTACTGGAGGTACCAGTACAGCGGCGAGCCCGCGATCTCCCGGCCCAGGACGGGAAAGAGCCGCATCCCCCACCGGTCCAGGTGCGTGAACGCGTCCCACACGATGTGCGTCAGCCCGCCGAGCACCGCGGACACGTACCACCACAGGGCCGGTTCCGCGCGGACGCGGGCCCGTGGGGCGCCGCAGCGCAGCAGGGTCGCCGGGCCGGCCTGCCGGGCCCGGGGCACCAGCGCCACCAGCGGTTCCCGCAGCAGCAGCCACAGCCCGACCAGCGCCCAGGCGACGAGCACGTCGAAGCTGAGGACCCCGGCGGGGGAGTGCGTGAAGCCGCCGAACTCCATCGCGCCGGGCAGCGCACTCGCCGCGTAATAGGTCATGTCGGGAGCGAACGAACCGGCGACGAGCACCGCGGGCACCAGCCGTCCCCGCCCGGTCCCGTCACCGCGCACGGCCGGAAGTACCGCCGCGGCATGGCTGAGAGTGAAAGGCAATGGGTCTCCCTGCGACTCGAGCCGTACCCCTGCGACCGGGGTCGGCCGTTCCCTTGCGACCGGGGCCGGCGGTCGGCCGTTCCCCTGCGCCCGGCGCCGGCCGGTCGCACCGGACGACGCCGGATCGTCGTGACCGTACAACCGATCGCGTGCCGTCATCGTCCTATCCGGTGTGCACCACGCCTCGGTCGGCACACCTGGCACACCTCGTGTGCGCCCGCACATGAGCAATCGGTGAATTCCGGTCACGAACGGGTGTCCGCATGACGGAAGTTGCCGTAGGGTCGCCCGAGGCGACGTGCGGGGAGCACGGTCGCACAACGGAACAACGCGCGGACGGTCGTCCACGGGAGGGGTTCACTCAATGGCGGCGCATTTCGGCAGCAGGCTGCGCAAGAGTGCGGCGACCACCGCCATCGCGGCGGCAGCGGTCGCGGCACTGTCCGCGTCCCAGGCCCCCGGAGTCACCGTCGACGACCACGGCAGACAGTCGGCCGGTTCCGACTCCTCGGCCGAGGGCTCCGACGCGGGCTCCACCGCCACCGGCAACTCGCGCTACTACACCGACCTGCCGACGCTCGACAGCCCGACGGCGACGCCCTCCGCGGACGACGACTCCGACGCCACGAAATTCGACATACCGGCGACCGTCCTCGACGCCTACAAGAAGGCCGAGGCGTCCCTGCGCGAGTCCAAGCCCGCCTGCAACCTGCCCTGGCAGCTCCTCGCCGCGATCGGCAAGGTCGAGTCGGGCCACGCCGGCGGCGGCCGCGTCGACGCGGGCGGCACCACGTACTCGAAGATCCTCGGACCGCCGCTCAACGGCGACGGCTTCGCGAACATCACCGACACCGACGACGGCGTCTACGACGGCGACACCACGCACGACCGCGCGGTCGGCCCGATGCAGTTCATCCCCTCCACCTGGGAGTGGGCGGGCCGCGACGGCAACGGCGACGGCGTGCAGGACCCGAACAACGTCTACGACGCGGCGCTCGCGGCCGCCCACTACCTGTGCCGCTTCGACCACGACATGTCGGTCCAGTCGGAGATGAACGCCTCGATCCTCAGCTACAACAACTCGACGGAGTACCTCAACACCGTCCTGGCATGGCTGGCGACCTACCGCGAGAACTCCCGCGAGATCCCGGACGGCACGGGCGCCCTGCCCAGCAGCCCGAGCGACAGCACCACCGGCGCCACCCCGGGCACCACGCCGTCGGCGTCGACCGAGCCTACCCCGTCGACCTCCGGGTCCTCCGGATCCTCCGGCAACTCCGCCGGCAGCGGCGGCTCCTCGACCACGAAGCCCCCGGCGACGACGACCCCGCCCGCCACGTCCGAACCGAGCACGCCGACCACGCCGCCGACGCCCACCGACACGGTGCACCACCTCGAGAACGCGGGCACCGGCAAGCTCACGGCGACGGCCGGTGACGCCTTCACCGAGAAGATCGCCGCCCGGACCGAGACGTCCTCGGGCGCGGCCGTCGCGAAGGTCCGGGTGCGGTTCACGATCACCGGTGACACGGACGCCACCTTCGAGGGCGGCGAGAAGGTCGCCACCGTGCAGACAGACAGCACGGGCACGGCCACCGCGCCGACGCTCCAGGCGGGCGAGAAGACCGGCGACTTCACCGTCCGCGCCGCCGTCGTGGGCCGCACGCTGGCCGGTGTCGACTACACGGCGACCGTCACCGCCCGCCAGGCCGACGCCCTCGCCCGTACCAGCGACACCGCGCTGACCTGCACGCCGGGCGGCGAGTTCGCCGACCAGGTCGAGGTCAAGGCCACCTACAAGGGCGCCGTCGCCGGCAAGGTCGCGGCCACCGCGACGCTGATCAAGTCCGCGGACGACGCCACCGAGAACGACAAGGGCCCCTACTTCAAGGACGCCGACGGCAAGGCCGTACGCACCCTGGAGGGCCTGACGACCGACGCCAAGGGTCTGCTCGTGCTGCCGAAGCTGTACGCGGACGACGAGACCGGCACGTTCCTGCTCCGCGTCACCACCACGGGCGGCGCCACGCTGACCGTGGAACTGACGGTGGCCGCGGCCGCCTCGTAGGACACCCTCACAGCCTCATCGGGCGGCGCCCCTCCGTACGCGTACGGAGGGGCGCCGCCGTTCGCGCGTATCCGTACGGAGGGCGCCCCTCTTCGCGCGTACCACGCGCCTCGCGTGTGCGACGTGTTCTCATCTCGCCGCCGCGTTGCTACGGTGCCCGACCTGACGCTGTATCAGTTCCGGGCCCATACCCGTTCGTCCGGGGGGCGGCCCGCCGGGAGGCCCGTATGCGCGCCCTGATCGCCGCCGCCACCGGTCTCGCCGTCGCGCTCGCGGTGGCCTTCCTGCTCGGGGCCGTCGGCTCACCGGCCGGGGAGACCTCACCGAAGCCGCTGCTCACCACCGTCCCGGAACACCCCTGAACACATCCGCAGCGCCTCTGAGCACATCCGCAACGCTTCAGAGCACATCCGCAGCACCCCTGAACACATCCGCACAGGGAGGGCCGTACATGCGACGCAAGGCCAGCCTCGTCCTGCTCGCCCTCGCCGTGTTCTGCGCGGCCCTCTCCCCGCTGCTGCGCTGGTACGCCTTCCCGCGCCTGGCCAAGGTCCCGGCGGGCCAGTACCAGGACATGGTCCTGGAGGCGAAGGACGCCACCCTGCTCGACTACGGCACCATGGAGGCGAAGAAGGTCCCCAAGGTCACCATCGTGCAGACCCTCAAGGGCAACGTGGCGGCCTCCGCGCGCATCGAGCGGACCGCGGGCCGCGACGTCGTCGTCTGGGACTGCCTGTCCTACGTCGAGGGCCCCGACGGCAAGATGGTCTCCAGGCTGCCCGAGCGCTACATCTTCGACGCGCACAGCCAGGAACCCGTCCACGCCACCGGCGAGTCCGTCGACGGCGACCCCGTCCGCCGCGACGGCATCGAGTTCAAGTGGCCCTTCCGCACGGAGAAACGGGACTACGAGTACTTCGACGCCCAGACCCGCACCACCGCGCCCATCCACTACGAGGGCACCCGGGACTTCCGGGGCGTGAGCGTGTACTACTTCGAGCAGACGATCCCCTGGACGAAGGTCGAGTTCCCCAAGGTCCTGCCCGTCGGCGGCGTCACCCCGGAGTCGATCGAGAGGACCGGCACGACCCGCTGGTACACCACGGTCCGCAAGTTCTGGGTCGAACCGGTCACCGGGGCACCCGTCTACGGCGAGGAGATCCACAAAGAGGAACTGCGCGGCGGCACCCTCCTCGGCGACCGCGCCAAGGTGACCGCCTTCTCCGGACACGTGAAGATGCGCGAGGACTACATCGACTCGACGGTCGCCCTGGTCAGGTCGAACCGCACCCTGGTCCTGCTGATGACCACCTACCTGCCCTGGGGCCTGCTGCTCCTCGGCGCCGGACTGCTGTCGCTGTCGCTGTACCTGGAGGCCCGCGGCCGCCGCCCCGACGGCCCCGCGCCCGCCCGCCGCACCGGGAAACCACACCCGGTCAGCGCCTGAGTGCCGAGCCGGTGTCCAGGCACTGCGAGCCGGTGTTCAGCGTCTGAGCCGCGCGTTCGTGTGGCGGGTCGGCTCGGCCGCGGCGGGGTCCTCCGGCCACGGATGCTTCGGATACCGGCCGCGCAGCTCCGCCCGGACGGCCTGGTACCCCTCCCGCCAGAACGACGCGAGGTCCGCGGTGACCGCGGCGGGCCGCCCGGCGGGCGAGAGCAGATGCACCAGCACGGGCACGCCCGCCACGGCGGGGGACTCCTGGAGCCCGAACATCTCCTGCAACTTCACAGCGAGCACCGGCCGTTCCGGGTCCCCGTAGTCGATCCGGATCCTGGACCCGCTGGGCACCTCGATCCGCTCGGGCGCGAGTTCGTCCAGGCGCGCGGCCTCACCCGTGGCCCAGGGCAGCAGCCGCGCCAGCGCCTGCCCGGCGTCGATGCGCGCGAGGTCCGCCCGCCGCCGGGACCGGCCGAGTTCGGGCTCCAGCCATTCGTCCACGCGCGCGTGGAGCGCGTCGTCGGACACGTCGGGCCAGGGGTCGCCCAGGTGCAGCCGCAGGAAACGCAGCCGCTGCCGCAGCGCCCCGGCCTCCCGCGACCACCGCAGCAGCCCGAACCCTTCCGCCCGCAACCCGTCCACCAGCGCCGCCCGTACGAGCCCGGCGTCGGCGTCCCTGAGGGGCCGCACCGCCAGCTCCACGGCGCCCAGCCGCTCCACCCGCCGGGCGACGACGTCCCCGTCGGCCCAGCGGACCTCGTCGCCCGCGGCGTGCAGGGCGCCCGCCGCCCGCCGCGCGGTCTCCTCGTCCACCCCGACGCCGAGCCGCACGCGCGCGTGCCCGGCGCCCACGGGCCGGTCGGCCACGGCGACGGCGAGCCACGGCGCGTCCCGCAGCCCCGACCCGTCCCCGGTCTCCGCCCGCGTCCCCGACACCATCAGGAACGAACCGCCGTCCCTCCGGGCCACCCGCTCGGGAAAGGCCAGCGCGGCGACAAGCCCGGCAACCCACTCGTCCGCGACACCGCCGCCCGCTCCGCCGACGCTCCCGGCGGCATTCCCGCGGGCCGCTCCGGCGTTCCCACGGGCGCTCGCACGAGCTGTCCCGGCGGCGCCCCCGACGGCATCCCGCCCGTCCGTCCCGGCACTTCCCGCCCCATCGGCGCTCCCGGCAGTCGCCCCACCGGCGTCCCCACGAGCCGTACCCCCGGCCGCGCCCCGCAGCCGCCCGGCTTCCTGCCGCCAGCGGGCCGCGTACGCGTCGCGCCCGCGCCGGGCCGCCCGCCACGCCGCGGTCAGGTCGTCGCCGTACTCGCGCGGCGGCTCCTCGCTCAGCAGGGCGACCACCTCGGCGGCCCGCTCGGCGCCGGTCTCCGGCACGGCGTCGAGCAGAGCCCTGGCGAGCCGCGGATGGAGCCCGAGCCGGGACATCCTTGTCCCGCGCGACGTGGCCCTGCCGTCCGCGCCGACCGCGCCGACGGCCCGCAGGACGCCCTGAGCCGCCGCGAGAGCGCCGCCGGGCGGCGGGTCGAGCAGCGCCAGGCCGGCGGCGTCCGGATCGCCCCAGCAGGCCGCCTGGAGCGCGAACGCCGTCAGGTCGGCCACCTTGATCTCGGGTGCCGGGAACCGCGGCAGCCGCCCGTCCTCCGCCTCCGTCCAGCACCGGTACACGGCCCCCGGCGCCTCACGCCCCGCCCGCCCGGCCCGCTGCCGCCCCGCCGCCTGCGAGGCCCGTACGGTCGTCAGGGCGCTCAGTCCGCGCGCGTGGTCCACCCGCGGCTCCCGCGCGAGACCGGAGTCGACGACCACGCGCACCCCGGGGACCGTCAGCGACGACTCGGCCACCGAGGTCGCGAGCACCACCCGGCGCCGCGTCCCCGGGGACAGCACCGCGTGCTGCACGGCCGCGGGCGCCCGCCCGTGCACCTGGAGCACCTCGATATCGCCCAGGGCGCCCAGCTGTCCGGCGACCCGTGCGATCTCCCCGGTGCCGGGCAGGAAGCACAGCACGTCGCCCTCGCGCTCGGCCAGCGCCCGCCGCACCACCGACGCCACGTGCGCGAGGAGCGCCGGATCGACCCGCATCCCGTGCGGCGGCCGTACGGGGCGGGCCGGCGGCGCCCACACGACCTCCACCGGGTGGGAGACGCCCGCCGCCTCGACCACCGGCACCCCGCCCAGCAGTCGCGCCCACCCCTCGGCGTCGGTCGTCGCGGACGCCGCCACCAGGCGCAGCTCCGGGCGGAGCGCGGCCCGTACGTCGAGCAGGAACGCCGCGACGGTGTCCGCGTCCAGATGCCGTTCGTGGCACTCGTCGAGCACCACCACGTCCACGCCGGGCAGCTCCTGGTCGCGCTGGAGCCGCTGGAGCAGCACCCCGGTCGTCACGACCTCCACGCGCGCGTGGGGGCCCATCACGCGTTCCCCGCGCACCGTGTACCCGATGTTCTCGCCGACCCGCTCGCCGAGCAGCCAGGCCATCCGGCGCGCGGCGGCCCGTGCGGCGATCCGCCGCGGCTCGGCGACGACGACCCGCCGCGCGGGTCCCGCGCCGGTCAGTCCCGCGAGGACAAGGGGCACGAGCGTGGTCTTGCCGGTGCCCGGCGGGGCGCACAGCACGGCCGCGCCGTGGCCCTCCAGGGCCTCGCGCAGCGCGGGCACGGCACCGCGGACGGGCAGCCGGTCGAGAGCGTCGGTACGGATCACGCCCCCCAGTCTCGTACGGCCGCGGCCGTACCCCCCGGGCCGGCCTCAGTTCTGTGCTCCCGGGCCGGCCTCAGTCCCGTACTCCCGGCCGGCCTCAGTCCCGTTCGCAGACGAAGATCGCCGTCCCCGGGATCAGGTTGCCGCGCAGCGGGGACCAGCCGCCCCACTCCTGGGTGTTCCAGGCGGGCCACTCCGGCTCGACGAGGTCGAGCAGCCGGAAGCCGCCGGCCACCACGTCGCGCACCCGGTCGCCGACGGTCCTGTGGTGCTCCACGTACACCGCGCGCCCCTGCTCGTCCTGCTCCACGTAGGGAGTGCGGTCGAAGTAGGAGGCGGAGACGCTCAGCCCCTCGGGGCCGGGCTCGTCCGGGAAGGCCCAGCGGACCGGGTGCGTCACCGAGAAGACGAAGCGCCCGCCGGGCCGCAGCACCCGGCGCACCTCGCGCAGCACCCGCACCGGCTCCGCGACGAACGGCAGCGCGCCGTACGCCGAGCACGCGAGGTCGAAGGAGCCGTCCGCGAACGGCAGCGCGCCCGCGTCGGCCTGCACCAGGGGCACCTGTCCGCCGATGCGCAGGGCGTGCTGCAACTGCCGGTGGGAGAGGTCCAGGGCCACCGGGCGGGCGCCCTGCCCGGCCAGCCAGCGCGAGCACTGGGCCGCGCCGGCGCCGATCTCCAGTACGTCCTTGCCCTTCAGGTCCTCGGGCGGGCCGAGCAGCTCCGCCTCGACCTCGTCCAGCCCCTCGGGACCCCAGACGAAGCGGTCGTCGCCGAGGAAGGTGCCGTGCTCGACCTGGTAGTCGTCCGCGTTGCGGTCCCACCAGCCCCGGTTGGCCCGGGAGCTTTCCGTGGTCCCGGCACGGCGCCGGGTGGCCTCGGGCTCGAACTGCTCCGGCTCTTGGATGATCGGCTCCCTCGTAATAGTCTGCGGGCTCTTCCGTGGCTTTCGCGTACGGCTCCGTCCGGTGTCACGGAGGGGCTGCGGAAGAGCCACGGGAGAGATTCCGTCCCTGTGTCACGGAGGGGGCCGCGAGGGCCCGCGTGCCTCCAGGGACAGGTCTTGTGCCGGGATTGCGGCGATCCGCCCCGGGTGTGCGCCTTCGCGCATTGACCCTGCCCGGCTGCCCCCGTATGCTACAAGTTGCGCTGCGGGCCTGCGCACCTCAGACGTAGCAGGCTGCGCTCGCATCTGTTGTATGTCCCCTCGGTTGTCGAGGCGCCGACGGCAGTGTCCCCCCTCGGGGAGCTGGCCTGATGAGGCGCTTCCTTGGCTGTCCGGCTTCTTCAGAGCGATACGGGCTCCCGGCGTAGCAGTACCTACGACTCAATGTCCGTACCGGA
This sequence comes from Streptomyces sp. NPDC059785, assembly GCF_042732375.1. Taxonomy (NCBI): domain Bacteria; kingdom Bacillati; phylum Actinomycetota; class Actinomycetes; order Kitasatosporales; family Streptomycetaceae; genus Streptomyces; species Streptomyces sp. NPDC059785. The sequence goes on along the minus strand of NZ_JBHWHV010000044.1, from coordinate 4,775 downwards.
GCCCTTTCCCACATGACGAGCAGCACCGAGACCACCGCCACCACCCCGCAGGTTGCGGTCAACGACATCGGTAACGAGGAAGCCTTCCTCGCCGCGATCGACGAGACGATCAAGTACTTCAACGACGGCGACATCGTCGACGGCGTCATCGTGAAGGTCGACCGGGACGAGGTCCTGCTCGACATCGGTTACAAGACCGAAGGTGTCATCCCGAGCCGCGAGCTCTCGATCAAGCACGACGTCGACCCGAACGAGGTCGTGGCCGTCGGCGACGAGATCGAGGCCCTGGTCCTCCAGAAGGAGGACAAGGAAGGCCGCCTGATCCTCTCGAAGAAGCGCGCCCAGTACGAGCGTGCCTGGGGCACCATCGAGAAGATCAAGGAAGAGGACGGCATCGTCACCGGTACCGTCATCGAGGTCGTCAAGGGTGGTCTCATCCTCGACATCGGCCTCCGCGGCTTCCTTCCGGCCTCCCTGGTCGAGATGCGCCGCGTCCGCGACCTCCAGCCCTACGTGGGCAAGGAGCTCGAGGCCAAGATCATCGAGCTGGACAAGAACCGCAACAACGTGGTCCTGTCCCGCCGTGCCTGGCTGGAGCAGACCCAGTCCGAGGTCCGCCAGACGTTCCTCACGACCCTCCAGAAGGGTCAGGTCCGTTCCGGTGTGGTCTCCTCGATCGTCAACTTCGGTGCCTTCGTGGACCTGGGTGGCGTCGACGGTCTGGTCCACGTCTCCGAGCTGTCCTGGAAGCACATCGACCACCCGTCCGAGGTTGTCGAGGTCGGCCAGGAAGTCACCGTCGAGGTCCTCGACGTCGACATGGACCGCGAGCGCGTCTCCCTGTCGCTGAAGGCGACCCAGGAAGACCCGTGGCAGCAGTTCGCCCGCACGCACCAGATCGGCCAGGTCGTGCCCGGCAAGGTCACGAAGCTGGTTCCGTTCGGTGCGTTCGTCCGCGTGGACGAGGGCATCGAGGGTCTGGTCCACATCTCCGAGCTGGCCGAGCGCCACGTGGAGATCCCGGAGCAGGTCGTCCAGGTCAACGACGAGATCTTCGTCAAGGTCATCGACATCGACCTCGAGCGCCGTCGCATCAGCCTCTCGCTGAAGCAGGCCAACGAGTCCTTCGGTGCCGACCCGTCGGCGGTCGAGTTCGACCCGACCCTGTACGGCATGGCCGCGTCCTACGACGACCAGGGCAACTACATCTACCCCGAGGGCTTCGACCCCGAGACCAACGACTGGCTCGAGGGCTACGAGACCCAGCGCGAGGCCTGGGAGAGCCAGTACGCCGAGGCGCAGACGCGCTTCGAGCAGCACCAGGCGCAGGTCATCAAGTCCCGCGAGGCCGACGCCCAGGCGGCGGCCGAGGGCGGCGACGCGGCGGGTGCGGCTCCGGCCGCGGCCGGCGGTGGCTCGTACTCCTCGGAGTCGGCGGACAACTCCGGCGCCCTGGCGTCGGACGAGGCCCTGGCCGCTCTCCGCGAGAAGCTCGCCGGCGGCCAGAGCTGACCGCTCACCGCTAGGCGCTCGCGACAGCGTTGACTGCGGGCCCGCACCCATCCGGGTGCGGGCCCGCAGTCGTTTTCGTGGCGGCAAGTGCGCCGGACGGGAATGCCCGCGTCCCGCGCCACGTTGACTCGTACGAACACGAGGAGGAGCGGTCACCGTGCTTGATCCGCAGGGTTTGTACGAATGGGAGCCGAAGGGCCTGGCAGTCGTCGACATGGCGCTCGCCCAGGAGTCGGCCGGCCTTGTCATGCTCTACCACTTCGACGGTTACATCGACGCGGGGGAGACCGGCGACCAGATCGTCGACCGTCTCCTCGACTCGCTGCCCCACCAGGTCGTGGCCCGCTTCGACCACGACCGGCTCGTGGACTACCGGGCCCGCCGCCCGCTGCTGACCTTCAAGCGCGACCGCTGGACCGACTACGAGGTGCCGAGCCTGGAAGTGCGGCTGGTCCAGGACGCCACCGGAGCGCCCTTCCTGCTGCTGTCGGGCCCGGAGCCGGACGTGGAGTGGGAGCGCTTCGCCGCGGCCGTCACCCAGATCGTGCAGCGCCTCGGCGTCCGTCTCGCGGTCAGCTTCCACGGCATCCCCATGGGCGTCCCGCACACCCGCCCCGTGGGCCTCACCCCGCACGGCAACCGCTCCGAACTGGTGCCCGGCCACCGCAGCCCCTTCGAGGAGGCGCAGGTCCCCGGCAGCGCCGAGTCCCTGCTCGAGTACCGCCTCATGGAGGCCGGGCAAGACGTCCTGGGCGTCGCCGCGCACGTGCCGCACTACATCGCCCGCTCCCCGTACCCGGACGCGGCGCTGACCGTTCTCGAAGCCATCACCGCCGCCACCGGCCTGGTGCTCCCGGGCGTCGCGCACTCTCTGCGCACCGAGGCGTACCGCACGCAGACCGAGATCGACCGCCAGATCCAGGAGGGCGACGAGGACCTGGTCGCCCTCGTCCAGGGTCTCGAGCACCAGTACGACGCCGCAGCCGGGGCCGAGACACGCGGCAACATGCTCGCGGAGCCCGTCGACATCCCGTCCGCGGACGAGATCGGCCTCGAATTCGAGCGCTTCCTCGCGGAACGCGAGGGCGACGGCTGAGGCCCGAGCCGGGGTCCTAAGCTTTCGCTCATGCTGAAAGTGGGCCTGACCGGCGGTATCGGCGCCGGCAAGAGCGAGGTGTCGCGGCTGCTCGTGGAGCACGGGGCCGTACTGGTCGACGCGGACCGGATCGCACGCGAGGTCGTCGAGCCGGGCACCGAGGGCCTGGCCGCGGTCGTGGACGCCTTCGGCGAGGAGGTGCTCACCGCGGACGGCGCGCTGGACCGGCCCAGGCTGGGCTCCATCGTCTTCGCCGACCCCGAGCGGCTCGCCGTGCTGAACTCGATCGTGCACCCGCTGGTGGGCGCCCGCTCCCGCGAACTCGAGACGGCCGCCGCCGACGACGCCGTGGTGGTGCACGACGTACCGCTGCTCACCGAGAACGGTCTCGCGCCGCTGTACGACCTCGTGATCGTCGTCGACGCGCCGCCGGAGACCCAGCTCGACCGGCTGGTCCGGCTGCGCGGCATGACCGAGGAGGACGCCCGCGCCCGGATGGCCGCCCAGGCCACGCGCGAGCAGCGGCTGGAGATCGCGGACATCGTCATCGACAACGACGTACCCCTGGACGCGCTGGAGCGGCGGGTGCAGGAGGTGTGGGCGGAGCTGAGCGACCGGGCGCACCGGCGTGCGGAGTAGTGGCGGCCCCGCGGCGGGTCCATCGGGACGGGGGGAATAGCGTTGCCCGGCGGGCGCGTTGAACGGCGGTAGTGAGGGAAGGACGTATCCGTGCCCGAGACCAGCGGTTCCACCGGACGTACACCGGAGACGCATGTCATCGACTTCCGCGCCGCCGAGCAGTTGCTCGCCGCGAGTGACCCGCGGGGCGCGGTGAAGCTGCTCGACCCGGTCATCGCCGCCCACCCGGAGAACACGGCCGCGCGTCTGCTGCGCGCGCGGGCCTTCTTCGCCGCCGCCCAGCTCCGCCCCGCCGAGCTGGAGTTCACGATCGTCCTGGAGCGCGAGCCGGACAACGCGTTCGCGCACTTCGCGCTCGCCCGCACCTACGAGCGCCAGCTACGGCCCGACCAGGCGAAGCGGCACTTCCGGCTGGCGGCGGCCCTCGACCCGAAGCCGCAGTACCTGAAGGCGGCACGCTTCGACGGCTGAGCACCGGGTCCTGATACTGAGCCGAGCACCGGTTCCAGGTATCCCGAGTACCGGTACTAGGTACGGTGCCGGTCCGCCGGTGGGTACGGGGGGACGTCGCGGCCGGGCTGGTAGTGCGGGCCCTGGCGGATGTGGCGCAGGACCATGATCAGGTCCGCGGTGACGATCAGCCACAGCGCACCGCAGGCGGCCGCCCACCAGGGGCGCCCGGCGAGCGCGAAGGCGGTTGTGCCGGCGATCGCCCAGATCGTCCCCCAGACGCTCAGCCAGAAGCGCATCCGCAGGGCACTGCGCGCCGTCCTCGGTTCGCTGCCGGTCCGCATCGCATCACCGTTCCTCTCCCGGAACGTACTCCCGGCCCGGCGCGCGGGCAAAACACGGAACGTACTCCCGGCCCGGCGCGCGGGCAAAACGACGGGCACCACGACGACGGCCGCGAGATCTTGCCTCCGGACGATGAGTTCCGGGCGTCCGGCCGGTCTACCTCCTGACAGCGACACACCGCTTCTCACAGGACCCAGGAGAGACCGTCATGTCCCAGACCGCCGCCCGCACCGCGACCGCCGCCTCCGCCACCTCCACCGCTTCCGTCACCTCCGCCGCGTCGGGCGCCTCCACCGCTCCCCGTGGTCGCGGCGCCCGGATCTCGCTCGGCGCGCTCCAGATCGTGCTCGGCCTCTTCTTCGCCCTGGCGAGCGCGCTGCCCAAGCTGATCGCGCACCCGTCGGCCGCCGAGACCTTCGACGAGCTCGGCTGGGGCAGTACGGGCATGTACGTCATCGGCGTGCTCGAACTGGCCGGTGGCGTCGCCCTGTTGGTGCCGCTGCTGTCGTCGGTGGCGGCGGTGGCGCTCAGCGCGCTGATGGTGGGCGCGTTCGTCGTCAACCTGACCGTGCTGCACGGCCCGTACGTGGCGACCCCGCTCATCCTGATCCTGCCGCTGGCGCTGATCGCCTGGACCAGGCGCGGGCACAACGCGGAGCTGGTCCGGCTGGTCGGGCCGGTACGGCGGTGAGCGCGACCCCGGCACGTGAGTGAGGGCTCCCCGGTCCGGCCG
>NZ_JBHWHV010000043.1:0-91213 GCF_042732375.1 Streptomyces sp. NPDC059785 | reverse complement strand
CCACGGCGCTGTTGCCGAACCTGTCCTGCACAGCAGGCGGGAAACGACCCGGCGCAGGCGGAGCCGCCGCCGGTACGCGGCCGGTCGCCAGGGCAGCCGTGACTCCCGCGTTGGCCGACGGCGCCGAAACACCGGTGGCGGTGCCGGAGGGCACCGGAGCCCGGCTGGCGGTGCCGGATGTCTCCGACTCGCCCTTCGTCGTCGTGGGCGCTGTCGTCGACACGGTCGGCCGCAGCCCGGGAGCGTTCGGCGCCGGCATCGGACAGAACCCTCCCCACGGCCGGCGGTGGCGACAGGAACTCGGCGTCCAGGGCACACTGCGACGCAGTGTGCCGACATGGGTGTGACTCGGCCGTCACCTCCGTATGCGCGCAGCGTCTCCGGCGCGACGATGGGCCCTCGGCCCGTAGTGCGTCCGCACCAGGACACATGAGTGGCTGGTGCGGAAACACCAGGGGGAGTCGACGGCAGGGGACGATGCCCGGCGGGGCGCCGGAAGGAGATGTTGGAGGCGCGTGAACACCGCGCGTTCCATCCCTGCCGAACACTGATGAGAAGGACGTCCATGTCCCCGTCCGTCATGTCCCCATCCGTCTTGTCCCCGGGCCGCCTCGGGTGGCTGTCGATCTGTGCGCTCGGCCTCCTGGCCCTCGCCCTCGGCACCCTTCAATCAGTCGTGGAGCCCGCGCTCCCGCTGCTGCAACAGGAATTGGGGGTAAGCCCCGCCGAAGGCGCCCTGGTCGCCAACACCCTGCTCGTCACCGGCGCGGTCACCGCACCCGTCGCAGGCAAACTCGGCGACCGCTACGGCGGGAAACGGGTGCTCGTCCGGCTGATGGCCGTGGTCTCGGCCGGTGGTCTGCTGGCCGGTCTGGCGCCGAACCTGCCGGTGCTGCTGCTCGGCCAGGTGTTGCAGGGCGTCATGGTGGGCGCGCTGCCCCTCTCCTTCATCCTGGTGCGCAAACACCTCCCGGCGGGTGCGTCACAGGTGGCGATCGGGGTGGTCGTCGCGCTCTTCACGGGCGGCGGCATGGTGGGCACGCTGGTCGCCGGGCCGATCGCGGAAGGACTGTCCTGGCACGGCATGTTCGCGCTGCCGACGCTCGCGGTCGTCGCGGGCACGGCGGCCGTCGTCCGGCTGCTGCCGCACGATCCGCCGGTCTCGTCGGACGGTGGAGCTGAGCTGAGTATCGACTGGCCCGGCGTCGTTCTGCTGAGCGGCACACTGCTCGCGTTCATGACCGGGCTCGTGACGGTGACGAACGGGAGCCTGCCGCCGCTCGCCGTCGGTGCCCTCGTGGTGGTCGTCGCCGCCCTCGCGACGGGATGGGTCCTGGTCGAGCGCCGGGCGGTCTCGCCGATGGTAGACCTGCGCATGCTGGCGAAGCCCGCGATGTGGCAGTCCTGCGTGCTCACCTTCGTCGTCACCATCGGTTCGGGCATGGTGATCCTGCTGCTCCCACAGTTGTTCGCGGTGTCGGCCGACGGCTACGGCTTCGGCGCCGACACCACCGACATCGGTCTGTTCCTGCTGCCCGGCGCCGTCGCCGGGGCGGTGAGCGATTCGGTCGGCGGCGTGGCGGTACGGCGTTTCGGCGCGCGGGCCGTGGTCGTCGTCGGCTCCGTCGTCACCGCGGCCACGATGATCGCGCTGGCGTCGCTGCACACCGCGGCGTGGCACCTCGTCCTCGCGAAGGTGCTGACCGCGTTCGCCGCGGGCGTCGGCACCACGGCGCTGCTCGCGCGCAGCGCCACCGCCGTCGACGCCGAGGACACCGGCATCGCCACCGGTCTGCTCGTGGTGACCCGGGTGATCGGCGTCGCCCTGGGCGCCCAGATCGGCGGCGCGGTCCTCGCCGCCGGAGCCGATCCGGTGACGGGGGTCCCGGCCGAATCGGCCTTCGTGGCGGGTTTCACCGTCGCCGCGCTCGTCGCCGCGTCGGCACTGCTGGTGGTCCGTTCCACGAAGACCCGCAGCACGAAGCCCCGCACCACGAAGCCCCGCACCACGGGAGTCGCACTGTGAAGCGCAGCGTTCTGATCTCCGGGGGCAGTGTGGCCGGACCCGCGCTGGCGTACTGGCTGCACCGGTCCGGGTTCGCGGTCACGGTGGTGGAGAAGGCGGGCGCGCCGCGCGACGGTGGTTACCCGATCGACGTACGCGGCACCGCGACCGAGGTGGTCCGACGGATGGGGTTACTGCCTCAACTGCGCAGCGCCCATGTCGACTTGCGGCGTTGTACGTTCCTCGACGCCGACGGCGGGACGGTGGCCTCGGTCGGTCCGCGCGCCGTGGCCGGCGGTGTCGAGGGGCAGGACGTCGAGGTGCGGCGCGGAGATCTGACCGCGCTTCTTCACGAACTGGTCCGCGACGATGTGGAGTTCACGTTCGGCGACTCCATCGGCACCCTTGATTCCGGGGCCGCGCTCGGCCGGTCCGGGGGAGGGGGAGTCGACGTCACCTTCCGCAGCGGGCGGCAGCGTACGTTCGACCTGGTGGTCGGCGCCGACGGTATGCACTCGCACACCCGGGAGTCGGTGTTCGGCCCCGAGGAACGGTTCCACCGCTACCTCGGCTACTGCTTCGCCCTCTGCACCGTGCCGAACACCTTGGGACTCTCCCGCGAGCTCATGATGTGGAACACCCCGGGGCGGGCCGCGGCCCTCTACGCCACCGGGGACGACGAACTGCACGCCTTCCTGACCTTCCACCAGCCGCGACCGCCCCTCGCCGTCCTCCGGGACCCCGACGCCCAGCGCGACCTGGTCGCCGAGGTCTTCGCGGACGCGGGATGGGAGGTGCCCGCCGTGCTCGGTGCCATGCGCGACGCTGACGACCTGTTCTTCGACACGGCCGGTCAGATCCGTATGCCCCGCTGGTCCAGCGGCCGGGTCGCGCTCGTCGGCGACGCCGCGTACGCGCCCTCGTTCCTCACCGGACAAGGCACGAGCCTCGCGCTCGTCGGTGCCTACATGCTCGCCGACGCCCTGGCCGCCGACCGGGACCACACGGCGGCCTTCGCCGCCTACGAAAGCGGCGTCCGCGAGTTCGTCACCATGAACCAGGCACTGGTCGACAACGGGGCGGCCACGCTCTTCCCCGTCACGGCGCAAGCCCTGGAACGGCGCAACGCCATGCTCCGTGACCTCGTCGCCCTGCCCTCCGCACCGCCCCGGCCGGCCCACTCGGCCCTCACGCTGCCCCCGCCGGCCGCGTAGTCAGGCGCGGTCGGGGTCGGGGTCGGCGTGGGCCAGGCCCGTCCGATAGGCGATGACGACGAGTTGCGCCCGGTCGCGGGCCTGAAGCTTCGTCATGGCGCGCTGCACATGGGCGCGGACGGTGAAGGGGCTGAGGAACATCCGCTCGGCGATCTCCTGGTTGGACAGGCCGGTGGCGACCAGGGCCACCATCTCGCGTTCGCGCGGGGTGAGCACGGCGAGCCGTTCGGAGCGGTGCGACGGGGCGTCGTCCGGGGTGGCCAGGAAACGGGCGACCAGGGAGCGGGTCGCGGCGGGGGAGAGGAGGGTGTCGCCGTCGGCGATCGTCCGTACGGCGTCCAGCAGGGCCTCGGCCCCGATGCCCTTGCCGATGAAGCCGGCGGCGCCCGCGCGCAGCGCCTGAGCGACGTACTCGTCGGTCTCGTAGGTGGTGAGGACGAGGATACGGCTGGCGCGCAGTCGGGGGTCCGCGCAGATCTCCGACGTGGCGGTGAGGCCGTCCGTCCCGGGCATCCGGATGTCCATGATCACCACGTCCGGGCGCAGTTCACGGGTGAGTCGCACGGCCTCGCCGCCGTCGGCGGCCTCGCCGACCACGGTGATGTCGTCGGCGCTGTCGAGGAGCAGCCGGAAGGCACCGCGCAGCAGGGCCTGATCGTCGGCGAGCAGCACGCGCAGCGTCGTCATGACGCCTCCCCGGCCGTTCCGTCGCCGCCCGTCCGGCCGGTCCGCCGTGCGGCGAGGGGCAGTCGGGCGGAGACGAGGAAGCCGCCCTCGGGACGGCTGCCCGCGGAGAGCCGGCCCCCGACCGCGGCGGCACGCTCGCGCATCCCGATCAGCCCGTAACCGGACGCGCGGTCACCGGCCCCCGGGGACGTACGGACTCCCCTACGGGGTCCCCCTCCGTCGTCCGTGACCGTCAGGGTCAGCTGATCGCGGCTCCAGGCGAGGCGCACCCGGGCGCTGGTGGTACCGGCATGCTTGGTCACGTTGGTCAGGGCCTCCTGGACGATGCGGTAGGCGGTGAGGTCCACTCCCGGCGGCAGCGGCCTGGCCGTGCCCTCCTGGTGCACCGAGACATCGAGGCCCGCGCGGCGGAAGGATGCGAGGAGCGTGGGGAGCCGGGAGAGGCCGGGTGCCGGTTCGGCGGGCGCGGCCGCGTCCCCGGACTGGCGCAGCAGACCGACCGTGGCCCGCAGGTCGTCGAGCGCGTCGCCGGTGGTCTCGACGAGTTCCCGCAGGCTTTTGCGGGTCTGCTCGGGGCGGGTGTCGAAGAGGTGCGCGGCGACCGTGGCCTGCGCGTTGGCCAGGGTGATCTGATGGGCCACGAGGTCGTGCAACTCCCGGGCGATGCGCAGCCGTTCCTCGGCGACCCGGCGGCGCGCCTCGCTGTCCCGGGTCTGCTCGGCCCGCCGGGCCCGTTCCTCCACGGCCGCGAGGTAGGCCCGCCGGTTCTGCACCGAGTGCCCGAGCACGCCGGCCACCAGGGGGAACGCCGCCACCGCTCCCACCCGGCTCGCGTCCTGCCACGAGAGGGCGCCGAACAAAGGGGCGGAGGCGACCAGCAGGGCCACGGAGGTGAGCGCCACCGCGCTCGCCGCGTGCCGTTCGGTGCGCACGGTCAGCGAGTAGGCGGCGATCACGGCGGGGGCCACGACGAGCGGGCTGAGCAGCAGCCCCAGGGACGGTACGAGGACACCGCACGCGGTCGTGACCGCGAGGGCGGCCGGCGGCGCCCGGTGCCGCACCGGCAGCACGGCACAGGACACCACGGCGACGCAGTAGGCGGCGGCGGGCGGCGGTGACAGCGTGCTGCCGTCGTCGCCCAGCATGCCGCCGAGCAGACAGAGCGCGAACGCCGTCCCCGTGATCCCCGTCTCCCGCCACCACACGCCGGGTGCCGGCGGACCGCCGCCACGTAAGCGCGTCACGACCGGCTCACTGCCGGTTCCGGCCGACGGGGAGCCGCGACCCGGCCGCGTTCGACTCGGCGGCGGTGGGCGGAACATGGGCGCTCAGCGGCCCACCCTCGGCGTCCGCGCTCGGCGGCACACGGTTCACAAGCACGCGGTTCAGGATACGAGGCAGCGGCCCGGTTCAGTCCTCGTCGCCGAGTACGTCGTCCGCCACCTTCTTGTCCAGGGCCGCTCGGATCAGCGCGGCGGCGAGGACCGCGGGCTCGGTGTCGCCGGCGAGTTTCCGGAGGCGGTCGGGGTCGTCCGGGAGGCCGAGGCGGCGGGCGCCCGCGAGCGCCTTCTCGTCGAGGTGGGGTGCCGCCTCCGGCCAGACACGCTGGACCTCGCGCAGGAAGATCCCGGCGCCCGCCGGGCCGATCCCGGGCACCTTCTGGAGCAGCTCGCCCAACCGGTCGGGGTCGCCGTCGGCCTCGTCCCGCAGGCGCCGCAGGTCCCCGTGCCACTCCTGGCGCACCAGCTCGGCGCCCTCGCCGAGCTGGGTGGCGGTGCGCTCGTCGTAGCGCCGGTAGCCGCCCTCGCCCAGCGCGTCGACCCGCTCCTGCCAGCTCGCCTCCTCCATCCGGTGGGGCGTGCGCAGCCCCGCCCCGAAGAGGGCCCGGGCCGCCGCGACCGCGACCGAGGCGCGGATGCGGGCGCTCAGCAGCAGCGCCAGGACGAGCGTCTGGTACAGCGGCTGAGGGGTGTTCCCCAGCTTGATGCCCGCCTCCTCGGCGTACGTCTGTCCGTGGGCGGCGACGAGTTCCCCGACGAGGCGCCGCTGCTCGTCGTCCGAGCGGCGGGCGGCACTCACAGCGCGCTCCACTGGGCGGGCTTGAGGGGATCGTGCCCGAGGGTCATGAGCTGGTGCCGGCGGTGCTCGTCGTCGCCGCTGCCGCGTGCCGCGTCCCCCTGCTCGGCGACGGTGTCCACGACCTCCCACATCACTTCGACGTCCTCGTCCGTGAGGTCCGTGCGCCGCTTCTGGAGGATGCCGAGGACGTGCTCGCCGGTGGGCGCGCCCGCGTGCTCGGGCGGCGGCGCGGCGTCCTCGTCCGCCTCCCGGAGCTGGAGCCACGCCGCCAGCTCCTGCGACGTCATGTTCACCACACGGTGGAACTCGTCCCAGAGCGCGTCGAGTTCGAGGGCGTCGGTCATGGTGTCTCCTCACCCCGGCACGGTCCGGGCCGCGACGTGCGCAGTACTGTCCCGGGCCGGGTGCCCAGGACGGGCGGGGGAGAAACGGGCCGTACGGGTGCGCACGTCGCGGCCGGGGGCGCCGGTGAGGGGGCCCGGATCCGGTGAAGGGGGACCTTCACAGGGAGCGAAGGGGGACCTTCACAGGGAGCCGGGCGGAGGTCTATAGTCCAAAAACTAGCAGTGCTAACTAGCAGTGCTGATTAACGCCCTCGTCAGGAGTTCTCGTGCGCCCCGTCCACTTCGCGGCCGCCCGCCGCACCCCCATCGGCAAGCTGCGCGGTGCCCTGTCCGGCGTACGCCCCGACGACCTCGCGGCGGCCGTGATCCGTGGCCTCGTCGCCGGGACGCCGCGGCTCGACCCGGCCAGGATCGACGACGTCTACTGGGGCGCCGCCAACCAGGCGGGCGAGGACAACCGCAACGTCGCCCGCATGGCCGCACTGCTCGCCGGACTCCCCGAGACCGTGCCCGGTGCCACCGTCAACCGGCTGTGCGCCTCCGGACTCGAGGCCGTGACGACCGCGGCCCGCGCCATCGCCGCCGGTGAGGCCGACATCGTGCTCGCGGGCGGCTCCGAATCCATGAGCCGCGCGCCCTTCGTGCTGCCCCGCCCCGACGAGGCCCTGCCGCACCGCATGGAGACCGCCGACACCCGGCTCGGCTGGCGCCTGGTCAACCCGGCCATGAAGGAGCTGCACGGCGTGCTCGCCATGGGCGAGACCGCCGAGGAGGTCGCCGAGCGGTACGGCGTGCCGCGCGAGCGCCAGGACGACTTCGCGCTGCGCAGCCACCGGCGCGCGGCCGACGCCCGCAAGAACGGGCTCTTCGACGCCGAGATCCTGCCCGTGACCAGGCCCGACGGCGTCGTGGTCGACACCGACGAATGCGTCCGCGAGGACACCTCGTACGAGAAGCTGGCGCGGCTGAAGCCGGTGTTCCGCCCCGGCGGCACGGTCACGGCCGGGAACGCCTCCCCGATGAACGACGGCGCCGCCGGACTCCTTCTGGTCAGCGAGGAGGCGCTCGAAGAGCTGGGGCTCGTCTCCCTCGGCCGCTATGTCGCGGGTGCCTCCGCGGGCGTCCACCCTGACGTCATGGGCATCGGCCCCGTGCCCGCCACCGAGAAGGCGCTGGGCCGGGCCGGCTGGACGATCGGCGACATCGCGGAGGCCGAGTTCAACGAGGCGTTCGCCGCGCAGGCCCTGGCCTGCGTGGACCGCCTCGGCATCGACCCCGACCTGGTCAACCCGACCGGCGGCGCCATCGCCCTCGGCCACCCGCTGGGCTGCTCCGGGGCCCGCATCCTGACCACGCTGCTGCACCGGATGCGCCGCACCGGCGCCGCCCGCGGCCTCGCCACGATGTGCGTCGGGGTCGGACAGGGCAGCGCCGTACTCGTCGAACGCGCCTGAGCCGGATCTCCCCCGCAGCGACGCCGTACCAAGACCTGGTCCAGAGCCGTACCAGCAAGGAAACGGAGCAACCCTCCATGGCCACCCTGTCCCTCGCCTCGATCCTCGCCGAGAACGCCCGCCGACGGCCCGACCGGACGGCGCTCGTCGAGGGCGAGCTGCGCCTCACCTTCGCCGAGGTGTGGCGGCGCGCCCGCGCCCGGGCCGGCGCCCTCGCCGCACTCGGCGTACGGCCGGGGGACCGGGTGGCGCTGATGGCGCCGAACACCGCGGAGTTCCCGCAGGCGTACTACGCGATCACGGCGGCGGGCGGCGTGGTCGTCCCCGTCCATCTGCTGCTGTCCGCCGCCGAGGTCGAGCACGTGCTGACGGACAGCGGGGCGACGCTGCTGCTGTGCCACCCGGCGCAGGCCGCGACCGGCACCGCAGCCGCCGGGGCCGCCGGGGTGCGGGTCGTCACACTGGGCGCCGAGTTCGAGAAGCTCGCCGCCGACGCCGCACCGCTGCCGACGTACGTCACCCGGCAGGCCGACGACCCGGCCGTCGTCTTCTACACCAGCGGCACCACCGGCGTCCCCAAGGGCGCCGTGCTCAGCCACCTCAACCTGGTGATGAACGCGACCGTCAACGCCTTCGACGCCAACGACATCCGCCCCGACGACATCGCCCTGGGCGCGCTGCCGCTCTTCCACGCCTTCGGGCAGACCGTCTCCATGAACTCCGTCTGGCGGGCGGGCGCGACCCTCGTCCTGCTGCCGCGCTTCGACGCCGCCCGCGCCGTCGAGCTGATGGTGAAGGAGGGCGTGAACACCTTCCACGGCGTACCGACCATGTACGTCGCCCTCGCGGCCGTCGCCGCCTCCATGGACACCCTGCCCGACCTGCGCGTCTGTATCTCCGGCGGCGCCTCGCTGCCGGTCGCCGTCCTCGAGCGCTTCGAGGCGGCCTTCGGCGCCACGGTCTACGAGGGGTACGGACTGTCCGAGACCTCGCCGACCGCCACCGTCAACCAGCCGCTGTTCGGCACGAAGCCCGGCTCCATCGGGCACCCGCTGTGGGGCATCGACGTCGAGATCGCGCGGGCCGAGGTCGAGGGCCGTATCGAACTGCTGCCGCCCGGCGAACTGGGCGAGGTCGTGATCCGCGGGCACAACGTGTTCTCCGGCTATCTGGGCCGGCCCGAGGCGACCGCGGCGGCCGTCGTGGACGGCTGGTTCCGCACCGGCGACCTGGGCACCAAGGACGACGAGGGTTTCCTGCGCATCGTCGACCGCAAGAAGGACGTCATCATCCGCGGCGGCTACAACGTGTACCCGAGGGAGGTCGAGGAGGTCCTGATGCGCCACCCGGACATCGCCCAGGTCGCCGTCATCGGACTCCCGGACGACCTGCACGGCGAGGAGGTGTGCGCGGTCGTCGTACGTGCCCCGGACGCCGCCGCCGACGCCCCGGCGATCACCGAGTGGTCCAAGGAGCACCTGGGCCGCCACAAGTACCCGCGCCGAGTGGAGTTCGCCGACGAACTCCCGCTGGGCCCCAGCATGAAGGTCCTCAAGCGCGAACTGCGCGCCCAGTACGCGCGCTGAGGAACCCGGGGCCGACGGCGCGGGTGGTCGGCATCCCCCGGGCGGTCGTGGCCTCCTTGCCCGTCAGGACCACCCGCTGAGACGGTCCTGACGGGGCCGGTCGCCCGGGCATAGCATCGGTTCCCGCATGGACACGATGACGCTCTGGCACGTAACCCCCTGGGAGTTCGCCGCCCTCGCCGCCGCGGCCCTGCTCGTCGGCTTCTCCAAGACCGCCGTCAGCGGGGCCAACACGGTCAGCCTCGCGATCTTCGCCGCCGTACTGCCGGCCCGCGCCTCGACCGGCGTACTGCTGCCGGTCCTCATCGTCGGGGACGTCCTGGCCGTCCTCACCTACCGGCGGCACGCCCACTGGCCCACCCTGTGGCGGCTGTTCCCGGCGGTCGCCGCGGGCGTCGTCCTCGGCACCCTGTTCCTGGTGTGGGCGGACGACGGGATCGTGCGCACGTCCATCGGCGCGATCCTGCTGCTGATGGCGGCGGTCACCGTGTGGCGCCGCCGGACCGCGGCCGAGGGGCGGGAACCGGAGTCGGTCGCCTCACGCACGGGCCGGGTCACGGCCCGCTCGTACGGCGTCCTCGGCGGCTTCACCACGATGGTCGCCAACGCGGGCGGCCCGGTGATGTCGATGTATCTGCTCTCGGCCGGCTTCCGCAAGCTCGGCTTCCTCGGCACGTCGGCGTTCTTCTTCCTCATCGTGAACGTCTCCAAGGTGCCCTTCAGTGCCGGACTCGGACTGATCGACGGCCGCTCGCTGTTCCTCGACGCGGCGCTCGCGGTGTTCGTGGTGCCGGGCGCGCTGCTCGGCAAGTGGGCGGTGGACCGGATCAACCAACGGCTGTTCGAACAGCTCGTGATCGCGGCGACGGTGCTGGGCGGACTGCAACTGCTGCGCTGACCGGTGGGCACCTTTCAGGGGGCTCTGTGTGCCCCGGCGGGCGCCGGGGCCCGCTCCCGCTCCGCCCCGCCGGACACCCCGTGCGCCAGGTCCTCGGCGAGGAGCCGCTTGGCGATGGTGTCGACCGCGGCCCGCAGGTCCGCGCCCGGCGGCCGGCCGAGGTCCTGCTCCACGCGCCGTTCGAGCCAGTGCCCCCACGCGTCGCCGATCACCCCGGCCTCGCGCCGCCCCGCCTCGGTGTGCGAGAGCAGCGAGCCGTCACGGGTGAGATAGCCCTCCTCGACCATGCGCTGGAAGACCGGCAGCAGCACCTCGGGAGGCAGGTGCCGGCGGGCCGCGATCAGACCCAGGCTGGCGTGTCCCACCAGCCGGGTGAACATCTCGACCTGCATCACGGCCCACGCCCCCGCCACGTCAAGACGGGTGTCCGACCGCTCGACGATCCGCCGGGTGGTGGCCGGTTCCGTACGACCGATGATCTTGCCGACGGACGATTCGAGCAGCCGCCGGGAGTCCGCCGTGGACGGGGACGCGAACCCCTCGCCCATGTCCGTCGAGCCCATCCGCGCGCTGTCCCGCAACCGCACCTGCTTGAGGAACAGCGCGAAGACGAAGCCGAGCAGCGCGACCGGCACCGCCCAGAGGAACACGGTCTGGATCGTGTCGGAGTACGCCTGGATGATCGGCTCGGCCGCCCGCCGCGGCAGCCCGTGCAGTCCGTGCGGGCTCTGGGCGCCCGTGGCGATGACCGCCGGATCGGCGGCGCCGGTCCTGGTCGCGTCCTTGATCCCGTCCGCCAGGTTCGGCTTGAGCGCGCCTGCGTAGACGGTGCCGAACACGGCGGTGCCGAACGAACTGCCCAGCGTACGGAAGAAGGTCACGCCCGAGGTCGCCGTGCCGAGGTCGGAGTAGTCGACGGTGTTCTGCACGGCGATCGTCAGGACCTGCATGCACAGGCCGATCCCGGCCCCGAGCACGAACATGTACAGGGACGCCGTCCAGGTGCCGGTGCCGGGGCCCATGCGGGACAGCAGATACAGGCCGAGGGCCATCACCAGCGCGCCGACGATCGGGAAGACGCGGTAGTGCCCGGTCCTGCTGACCATGTTGCCGCTGAACACCGACGCGATCAGCAGGCCGATCACCATCGGCAGGGTGCGGACACCGGAGACGGTGGCGGAATCGCCGTCCACGTACTGGAGATAGCTCGGCAGATACGTCAGGGCGCCGAGCATCGCGAAGCCCACGATGAAGCTCAGGATCGAGCACACCGTGAACACCGGGTTGGAGAACAGCCGCATCGGCAGCATCGGTTCAGCGGCCCGGGTCTCCACCCAGCAGAACAGCCCGAGCGCGATCAGCCCGCCCGCGAACAGGCCGATGACGACGCCCGAACCCCACGCGTACTCGTTGCCGCCCCAGCTCGTCGCCAGGATCAGCGCGCTCGCGCCCACCGCGACCAGCGCGATGCCCAGGTAGTCGATGACGGGACGGGAGGCCGACCGCACCACGGGGATCGTACGGGCGGCCGCGATCACCACGACGATCGCGATGGGCACGTTGACGTAGAACGCCCACCGCCAGGTCAGATGGTCCGTGAACAGTCCGCCGAGCAGCGGCCCGATCACCGTGGACACCCCGAACACGGCGCCGATCGCACCCTGGTACTTGCCCCGCTCCCGCAGCGGGATGACGTCGGCGATCAGCGCCATCGCGGTGACCATCAGACCGCCCGCCCCGATGCCCTGCATCGCCCGCCACGCGATCAGCAGCGGCATGTTCGTGGCCAGCCCGCACAGGAACGAACCGGTGATGAAGACGACCGCCGAGACCTGGAAGACCAGCTTGCGCCCGAACAGGTCGCCGAACTTGCCGACCAGCACCGTCGCCACGGTCTCCGCCAGCAGGTACGAGGTGACGACCCACGACATGTGCGAGGCGCCGCCCAGGTCCGCCACGATCGTCGGCAGGGCGGTGCCGACGATCGTCTGGTCGAGGGCCGCGAGCAGCACGCCCAGCATGATCGTCACGAAGACGACGTTGCGCCGCCGGTTGTCCAGCACGGGGGGCGCGGCGGCCGGGGCGGACGCCGACGACGGCACGCTCTCGTCTGTGGTCGTCACAGGGCCAGCGTCACACTGCCGAGTGGCGGGTGCATGCGGGGTGCTCCGCCTGGCGTACAGGGCGCTCCGCCGGAGGCGGGGTGTGGTCCGCCGTCGGTCGGCCGCCTGCCTGCCGGCCGGCTGCCCGCGCCGGCCAGGCGCTCCACCGGCGGTGCCGCGGACTGCCGTCGGCCGGCTGCGGCGCCGCCTTGGCCGGTCGCGCGGTTCCCCGCGCCCCTGACGGGGCGCACCCCGACCGCGGCGGACCTCGCGCGGCTCCCTCAGGGGGTGGGTCCCGTCAGTTTCGGTGCTCGCTTCCCGGCGTCGATCGCCGTCCCGCCCTGCTCGACCTCCGCGGCCAGCTCCCGGGCCCAGGCGGCCAGTTCCGCCGGGTGCAGTCCGTGGGGCCGGGGGCGGCCGGCCGTCGTGGACCACTCCTCGATCGCTCCCGCGCCGCGGCGCAGCAGGCGGGCGCCGCCCGTCACGTTGCCCCGGGCCGCGTGGGTCAGGCCCACCGCGAGCTGGGCCATCCCGCGCCACAGCGCGCGCTCGGTGTCGGGGCCCGACTTCCAGGCGTCCTCGAAGACCTCGTGCGCGTGGAACGGCTTGCCCGCCGCGAGCAGCGTCTGCGCCTCGGCGACGGTCTCCGCCGGGGTGCGCACCACCCCCTCGGGCTGCCGCTCCACCCCGTCCGCGCCGTACGGCAGCGGACGGCCGAGACCGTCCCGGGGCCGGGCGTTGCGCGCCCGGCCCTCCGTGTCCCGGTCGCGCCCGCCGCTGCCGCCGGTGTCCCCGGTCGCCGATGTCGCGCTCATACCGCGATTGTCCCGCCCCGGCCCGCGCACCGCCGCCCCGCCCCCCGCGGACCGTCCCCGTACGTGGGGTAAAGTTCTCTGCGCGCCGCCACGCGGGAAGAACACCGCGGCGGGCGCACCGGGACGTGGCGCAGCTTGGTAGCGCACTTGACTGGGGGTCAAGGGGTCGCAGGTTCAAATCCTGTCGTCCCGACGGTGCGAAGGGTCTTCACGGGCGACAGCCCGCGAGGGCCCTTTTCCCACGGACACGGGGTGCCCCGTAAGAGGGCTGAGATCACACCCGTCGAACCTGAACCAGTTAGGACTGGCGGAGGGATGTCTCATGGCGTTGCCGCATGCCCGCGCGGAAACGGCCGGTACCGGAGCAGAGGGCCGGGGTGTCTTCGACGGGCGGATGCCCGCCGCCCCCGGTGATCTGCGCATCGAGGCGCGGGGAATCGCGCCGGTGCCAAAGGACGCGCGGTACGGCGGGCCCGGGCGGCTGTTCACCGTCTGGTTCGCGCCCAACCTGACCATGACCGGGGTCTTCACCGGCACCCTCGGCGCCGCGCTCGGCCTCGACTTCGCCACCGCGCTCACCGCCGTCGTCCTCGGCACCCTGCTCGGGGCCGTGCCGACCGCGTACCTGGGCACCTGGGGCAGCCGGACCGGTGCCGGGCAGCTCCCGCTCGCCGGGCTGGCCTTCGGCCGGGCGGTGGCGGTGCCGGGCGCCCTGCAATGGCTGTCCTCCATCGCCTGGGACGCGCTGATCGGCCTGTTCGGCGGCGACGCCCTCGCACAGCTCTGCGGCCGGCCGTTCTGGCTGGGCGCCCTGGTCATGCTGGCCGCGCAGGGCGTGCTCGGCGTCCTCGGGTACGAGGCGATCCACCGGCTCCAGACCGTGATGACCTTCGCGCTCGCGGCCGCGTTCGCCGCGCTCACCGTCAGGCTGGCCGACGGCGGCACCGCGAGCGCCGCGGCCGGCACCGCACACGGCGCCGACCGGGCCGGCGCATTCGTCCTGACCTGCACGGTCGCGCTGAGTCTGGCCCTGTCCTGGGCGCCCTACGCCAGCGACTTCAGCCGCTATCTGCCGCGCGACACCTCACGGCCGCGGATGTTCTGGTGCACGCTGCTCGGCATCTCGGTGTCCTTCGTCGCCGTCCAGGCGCTCGGCCTGTGGGGCGCGTCCGTGTTCACCGACCAGACCGCCCGCGGCGTCGACACCCTGCTCGGCGGCGGCGTACTCGGCGCGTCCGGGCTGCTCGTCGTGGCCCTCGCCGCGCTGTGCAGCAACGCGATGAACGACTACAGCGGCTCGCTCGCCCTCCAGACCATGGGCGTACGCGTGCCACGCCCCGTCGCCGCCGCCCTGGCCGCCGTGCTCGGCTTCCCGCTCGTCCTGTGGATGCACGCGGCCGACACCACCACCCGCTTCCAGAACGTCCTGCTGCTCGTCGGCTACTGGATACCCGGGTTCGTGGCGATCGTCGTCGTGGACTGGGCCGCCCGCGCCAGAGCCCGCCGCGGCGCGCCCGTCGACCTGGCCGCCGAGCGCGCCCGCCCGGTGCCCTGGTGGCCGGCGCTCACGGCGTTCCTCGCCGCCTTCGCCGCGGCGGTGCCGTTCATGAGCACCAGCCTGTACGTGGGCCCGGTGGCCGAGGCCCTGCACGGCGCCGACCTCGCCTACGGGGTGGCGTTCCTGGTGGCCCTCGCCGTGTACACGCCGCTGCGCGTGCGCCGGCCCCACTGATGCCCCCGCGCGCCCCCCGACCTCCCCTCCTCCTTCCGCACGGAGCCGCACCACCATGCCCACCGCCCCGTACGTCCGGCCACCCGAAGGAGAGCCTGGTATGACCCCTCAGCCCGTCCCGGCCACCCCGGGCGCCGCCCCTCGCACCGCGCCGCCCCGCGTCCTGACCGTCGCCGGATCCGACTCCGGCGGCGGCGCGGGCATCCAGGCCGACCTCAAGACGATGCTCGCCCTCGGCGCGCACGGCATGAGCGTGCTCACCGCCGTCACCGCGCAGAACTCCCTCGGCGTGCAGGGCGCGTGGGAACTGCCCGCCGAGGCGGTCCGCGCCCAGTACCGCAGCGTCGTGGACGACATCGGGGTGCAGGCGGTGAAGACCGGCATGCTCGCCTCGCCGCTGCTCGTCGAGACGGTCGCCGAACTGCTCGCCGGGACGGCCGCGCCCGTGGTGGTGGACCCGGTCAGCGTGTCCAAGCACGGCGACCGGCTGCTGGCCGACGACGCGCTGGACGCCGTACGGAACACACTGCTGCCTACGGCGACGGTGGCGACGCCGAACCTGGACGAGACGGCGGAGCTCACCGGGATCGCCGTAGCCGACGAGGCGGACATGGTGCGGGCCGCGGACCGGCTGCTGTCGTACGGGCCCCGGTGGGTCCTGGTCAAGGGCGGGCACCTGCCCGGCGCGGCCGTCGACCTGCTGACCGACGGCACCGAGGAGCACTGGCTGCGCGCCCCGCGCCACGACAACCGCCATACGCACGGCACCGGTTGCACGCTCGCCTCGGCCGTCGCGGTGGGCCTGGCCCAGGGCCACCCGGTACCGGCGGCGGTACGGCTGGCGAAGGACTACGTCACCGGAGCGATCGAGTCCGGCTTCCCCCTGGGCGCGGGCATCGGCCCCGTCGACCACGGCTGGCGGACCCGCGGGGCGGACTGACCGCGCCCGGTCCCCGGCGCCGGACGGCGGCACGCGTCCGGCCCAGCACCGCGCATGCCCCCGGGACGTACGAGGAAGACGTACGAGGAAGACGTACGAGGAAGACGTACGAGGAAGACGTACGGGGAGAAGGAGACACGTGAGCATTCCGCCCCCGCCCTCCGTCGCCGGCCGGCCCGTCGTGCTGCTGCGGCCCGCCCCGCAGCGAACCGACCGCATCTTCACGCCCGGCGCCCTGCGGCTGCTGCACGACCGCTTCACCGTCGTGGACCTCGCCGACGACCCGTCGGACGAGGCGTTCGACGCGGCGCTGCCCGACGCCTTCGCGATCATCGGCCAGCCCGACCTGCCCGCCGGGCGGCTGGCCCGCGCACCCCGGCTGCGGGCCCTGCTGAACGTCGAGGGCAACTTCTATCCGAACGTCGACTACGAGACCTGCTTCCGGCGCGGTGTCCACGTGCTCGGCTGCGGACCCGCCTACGCGCAGGCCGTCGCCGAGTACGCGCTCGCCCTCGCCCTCGACCTGGCCCGGGGCATCAGCCGCGAGGACCGCGCCTTCCGCGCCGGACGCGAGCGCTACGTGTCCGACGGCAACGCCGACGCCGTACTCCTGCGCGGCTCGGACATCGGCCTCGTCGGCTTCGGCAACCTCGGCCGCGCGCTGCACCCGCTGCTCGCCCCCTTCCGGCCCACTCTCCGGGTGTACGACCCCTGGCTGCCGCCCGGCGCGCTGCGCGAGTACGGAGTACTGCCCGCCTCACTGGACGAGACCCTCGCCAGGAGCCGGTTCGTGTTCGTCCTCGCCACCGTCACGGACGACAGCCGCCGGCTCCTCGGCGCACGCGAACTGGGACTGCTGCCCGACGGCGCCCGGCTGATCCTGGTCAGCCGCGCCCCGGTGGTCGACTTCCCGGCGCTGCTCTCCCGGGTCGGGGACGGGCGGCTGCTCGCCGCCATCGACGTGTGGCCCGAGGAGCCGGTCGCCGCCGAGGATCCGGTACGCGGCCTGGAAGGGCTCGTGCTCTCCGCCCATCGCGCGGGCGGGGTGCCGGAGGCGTTCCATGCCGTCGGGGACATGGTGGTCGACGACCTGACCCTGGTCGCGAGCGGTCTGCCGCCCGCGCGGATGCAGGCGGCCGCGCGGGAACTCGTCGGCCGCTACCGCAACCGCCCCGTCACCTGAGTCCTGAGTCCTGAGTCCTCAGACCTGAGACCTGAGGCCTGTGAAGAACGCGGAGATTTTCTATGTCCCATTCGTTCGATCCTGCTCCCGGCCTGCTGTCCGGGATTCCGTGCGACGGCCTGCTCTTCGACAACGACGGAGTGCTGGTGGACTCGGACGAAGGGGTCGGGCTGGCGTGGAGCCGGTGGGCGCGGGACCGCGGGCTGGTCCCCGAGGACGTCGTCGCCCTGGTGCACGGCCGCCGTTCGGCCGACACCGTCGCGCTGCTCGTGCCCGACCCCGGGCAGCGGGCCGCGGCCCTCGCCGAGATCGACCGCCTCGAAGTGGAGGCCGCGGCCACCACCGCCGCGCTGCCGGGCGCCCGGCCGCTGGTGGACGGCCTGCCGCGGGACCGGTGGGCGGTCGTGACGTCCGGCGTCACGGCGCTGGCCCGGGCCCGGCTGGCCGCCGCCGGGCTGCCCGCCCCGGACGTCCTGGTCACCGCGGACGACGTCAGCCACGGCAAGCCGGCCCCGGACGGTTATCTGGCCGCGGCGGCGGAGCTGGGCTTCGCACCGCAGCGCACGGTCGTCCTGGAGGACAGCGCCACGGGCGCCCGGGCCGGTGCGGCGGCGGGCGCGACGGTGATCGGCGTCGGGGAGCGCGGCCTCACCACGGACGCCCGGATCGTCGTACGGGACCTGCGCGGGCTGGTGTGGCGGGAGGGCGTACTCGACCTGTCGGGCGCGGAGGTGCTGCGGGGCTGAGGACGGCTCTCGTACACGAAACCCACCTCATCGCGGTCTGAGTCGTCGCAGGCTGTCGCGGCGTGCTCCCGGGCCCGTCCCGCCCGCCGTCCGCGGCCGGACGCCGGGTCCGGGCGCCGTGCGGTCCGCGGATCGCAGTCAAACGCCGGAGCCCGCGCGCATCACCGTCAGGGAGACCGACGAGGAGTTGCCGGAGACGGGGACCTCGCCCTGCGTCCAGGCCACCTTGAGGGAGTCCTTCTCGTCCGGCGGCGTCACCACCAGCGAGCTGGGCGTTGCCGTCTTGGCGCCGCTGATCTCCGGGTTCGAGAAGGTCAGACCGGCCCACGCGGACCCGCCGGGCTTCAGCGTGACGGTCGTCGGCGACCCGGTGGAGCGCTTCGGGTCGGGCCCGAGCTGCTTGCCCGACGCGTCGACGAAGGCCGCCCCGGGAAAGCCGCGCAGCGTGCACGTGCGCTGCGAACCGTTGGTGAACACGATGGGGAAGTTCTCCTGCCCGGCGCCCGGATCGTTGCGGCCGACCGACGCCCGCAGCTCCGAGGTGTGGCACCGGCCGCTCGCGGAGTCGTCCCCGTCCGAGTCGCCGGAGCCCGACGTCCCCCCGGAACCGGACGTACCGCCCGAGCCGGAGCCCCCGGAGGTACCGGAACCGGAGTCGGAGCCGGACGTGGAGCCGGACGCGGTGGCCTTGCCGGACGGATCGGCGCTGCCGTCGGATCCGGCGTCCGAACCGCCGTCGGAACCGGTGCCGGTCGTGTGGTCGCCCGAGGCCGGTTCGGCCGCGCCCGGCAGCTTCTGCGGCGAGTCCTCCGTGCCGCAGGCTGCGGTCAGCAGCCCGAACGCCGCGAGACCGGCGGCGAGCAGCGCCACCCGCCGGGCCCTGGGGGAGGAAGACGTACGGCGGGCGGGAACCACCTCCGCGTGGCCCGTGTCGGCGTCGCCGCTCCGGAAGGTCGCCATGACAGAACTCCTTGATCGTTGCCGCACGCGCCGGGCGCGTGCACGAGGCGGTGTCTGCCCCGTCATCACCGTCCGATGCGCCCGCGCGCGGAAAAGTTCGCGGCTCGGTGATGTTTTTCTCGCGGATGCCGCGCCGGGTTCCGGTCCCTGTCGTCGTACGTGGTCCGGGTCAGGATCCGATCCGTATCGAGTCGAGTACGCGGTCGACCGTGGAGCCGTCGGCGGTCCCGGTGTCCCCGGCGGCGTCGCCCCGCCGTATCTGCGCGTACACCTGCGGCTGCGCGTCGCCGTCCGCGGATGTCAGGCCCGCCTCCGTGACCGTACCGCCGCCCGGGCAGTCGCTCCAGGTGCGCATCAGGCCGTGCCAGCGCTCGCCCGAGTAGGTGCGCCGGCCGTCGTAGTGGCACGACGCGTGGCTGATGCCGGCGACCTCGGAGGCCACGTCGCCGTGCTCGCTCAGGCCGATGAACGCCCCGTCGACGGTGGAGCCGAGGTCCTGCCACTCCGACAGGTCGTCCGCCACGGCGAGGCCCGGCTCCGTGCCCTTGCGCAGCCCCAGCGACCCCGGGTTCCAGCCGGAGTCGCGCACCTGACGGGCCCAGCCGTCCGGCACCTCCACGGCGACCCGCCCCGAGGCGTCCGTCACCCGCACCGTCCGCGCCCCGGTGTCCTTCGTGAGCTGCTGGTACGTCACACCGGCCGCGCCCAGCAGCACCACGGCGGCCAGCGCCGAGAGCACCGCCGCACGCCGGCCGCGCCGCGGTCTGTGCCCCGCCTGCCCGCCCCCGCGCCCCTGTCCGTCCTCGTGCGCCCGCCCGTCCCCGCTCGCCTGCCCGGCCAGCCGGTCCAGTTCGTCGGCGAAGCTCAGCGCGGTGGGCCAGCGCCGCTCGCGGTCGGGCTCCATGGCCCGCAGCAGCGCCCGCTGGACGTCGCGGTGCAGACCGCCGCGGAGCCGGTCCGGGCGGACGATCCGGCCCGGCGGGCCGGGCACGGAACCGGTGACCAGGTGGTAACCGAGGGCGCCCAGGCTGTAGACGTCGGCGCGCGCGTCGATCCCGGAGCCCGGTTCGGCCTGCTCGGGCGGCCGGTAGCCGACGGAGCCCGCAGCCAGGGTGAGCCCGGACGCCTGCGCCAGACTCTTGGCGAGCCCCAGATCGGCGAGGAGGACACGGGCCGACCCGCCGCTGGTGCTGCGCAGCAGCACGTTCGACGGCTTGATGTCCCGGTGCACGATCCCGGCCTCGTGCAGATCGGCGGCGCCCCGCGCGGCGAGGGCCGTCAGCCGCAGGGCCTCGGCCGTGGGCAGCGGCCCGTCCCCGACGAGGTCGGCGAGGGTGCCGTCGTCGGCGTACTCCATGACGAAGTAGGGCCGGCCGTCCGGCAGCTCCCCGATGTCGTAGACCTGCACGACGCGGCCGGAGGCGGCGCGCCGCAGCAGCCGCGCCTCGGACAGGAAGCGCTCCCTGACGTCCAGGTGGTCGACCCAGTTGTCGGAGAGCACCTTCACGGCGACCGTGGCCTCCAGCACATCGTCGTGGGCGAGCCAGACGACGCCGAAGCCGCCCGAGCCCAGGCGCCGGTCGAGACGGTAGCGGCCGATCCGCTCGAGCGAGTGCATGTCACTATGATGCCTGGCCGCTGATCGGCCGCGACGACGGCATCGACGGCGTCGGCGGCGGTGACCACGGCGGCGGCGGTGAGACGGACGACGGCGACGGCCGGGGAACGAGGGGAGCACGCAGTGCCGGAGGCGGCCGAGACCGAGGAACTCGCCCGGCGGGCGGCCGCCGGCGACCCGGTGGCACTGGACGACCTGCTCCGCGGGCTGCGCCCCGAGGCGGTACGGCGCTGCGGACGGTTCCTGCCCTGCCGGGAGGACGCCGAGGAGGCCGCGCAGGACGTCCTCCTCCAGGTGGCCCGGAAGATCACCACGTTCGAGGGCCGCAGCCGCTTCAGCACCTGGCTCTACACGGTGGTCGCCAACTGCTCGCGGCAGAAGTACCGCGAGCTGAAGCGGCGGGCGGCCGAGCAGCCGGCCGTGATCGACCTGTCGCAGCAGGTCGACCCCCGGACCACCAGCGTCATCGCCGGATCCCGGATCGATCTGCTGGAGGCGCTGGAGCGCCTGGAGCGGGAGCACCCGCACCTGGTGGCCCCCCTGGTGTACCGGGACATCTGCCGGCTCGACTACGCCGAGGCGGCCGAACGGGTCGGCATCCCGCTCGGCACCCTGAAGTCCCGCCTGCACGAGGCACGCAAGCAGGTCAGACCCTGGCTCGCCGACGCATGACCGCCAAGGCTGTCATCACCGCCATGACCGCGACCGCCATGACCGCGCTGCTCGTGCCGGTGCTGGCCGGATGCGGGCACGAGGTGGCGGGCGCGTCCGGTGGGGCAGGCGCGTCCGGCTCCGCGACCGCGGCCGGGGCGATCCCCTGGATCGAGGGCGCCCCCATCGAGGTCACCGGCATCCGCACCGCGAGCGGCGGCCGTGCGCTCGACATCACGGTGACGGTCCCGAGCGGCGCGGACGGTACGAAGGGGTGCACGCGCGCGCTGAAGTCCCGCGTCGAGACGGTCGAGAACGACGTCGTGTACGCCATGGTGACCATCGAGACCCGCTCCGGCGACCTCGGTTCGGGCTGTACGGCGTCGCGGACCGCCACCACCCGGCTTCCGCTGGACGACGCCCTCGGCAGCCGGAGCGTCATGATCAACAACTTCCCGTCGGACGTCTTCACGCCCGACGGGGCCACCCCGCCCGCCCTGCGCAAGTGCGACGACCGGCTCGGCTGCGACCCGGCACCCGTCGGCTGCACCCCCGCCTCCTACGACCAGGCGCTGGCCGTCACGGACGTCGGCGCGCACACCAGGTTGCAGGAGCGCGGCTGCGACGGCCACTGGCTGGTGCTGGACCTGTCGACTCGGGTGGGCCCGGTGTGCGGCGAGCCGGACGCGGGGTGCGACGCGACCGTCGAGCGCCGTTACTTCTACCGGGCGGGCACGTCCCGCTGGCAGCCCCTGACCAGTACGGCGGACGCCGGGTGCGCCGCCGCCCGCCGGGCCGCACCCGACTTCCCCGCCCGGCTGTGCGCGGACCTGCCGGCCCTGCCGGCACACGGCGGCGACTGACTGACGTACGCAGGCCACCACGTGACCCCGTCCGCGCGGCCTCATACAATCGCGCCATGGCATCCGACGGGGAACGCGGGATCGAACTGGCCGAGCTCATACGTCAGTTGCGGGAGGAACTGAAGACGGCGGCGGGCGCGGGGGCGGGCGAGACGCTCCGGTTCGAGGTGGGGCCCGTGGAGATCGAGGCGAGCGTCGCGGTCTCCCGCGAGGCCGGCGCGAACGGCAAGGTGCGGTTCTGGGTGGTGGAGGCGGGCGGCGACGGGAAGTCCGCCCGGTCGGCGACCCAACGGATCACCCTCACGCTGAATCCCAAGGTGGAGGCGGACGACGGCACGACCCGCTCTCCGCTGATCTCCGGTGATGAGGTCGATGGCGAGCGCTGACGCCGGCGTGCGCATGCGTGGCAGGTGGGACGAGTCCGGCCGGATCGCCGAGGTGATCGTCAGCCGCCCGGCGGGCAGGGGCGGACGGGCCTCCGGCTATCTCGTCGCCGACGGCAAGGTGCTGACCGCGTGGCATCCCCTCAAGGGGGCGTCCGCGATCGAGGTGCGGTTCGACGCGGACCGGCCGGACGAGATCAGGTTCGAGGCGTCGGTGGGGTGGTTGGACCCCGGTACCGATATCGCGGTCCTCGTCCTCACTCCCTCGTCGCAGCACCCCGCACCCGCCTCCGCGCCCGCACCCGCCCCCGCGCCCATGGAGTTCGGCCAGGTCGGCGAGGGAGCCGAGCGCGTCGAGTGCATGGCGTTCGGCTTCCCGCTCTTCAAGCTCCGCGAGGGCACCTACCGGGACCTGGCAGCCGCGGAGGCGAGCTGCGTACCGAAGGCGAACCGGCGACAGGGCACGCTCGACCTCAAGGTCGTGGGGCCCCCGTCGGCGGACCCGGGCCACGACCCACGGCCGCCGAAGAACCGCGACGGGGCGTACGAGCCCTGGCAGGGCATGTCGGGAGCGGCGGTCTTCAGCCGAGGGCGGGTCATCGGCGTCGTCGTCGAGCACCATGCCGCCGACGGCCCCGCCCTCGTCGCGGCCCGGATCGACCGGCTCCAGGAACAGGTGTCCGCCGAGGAACTGGACCGGCTGGAGAACCTGCTGGGCTGCGGCAGCCTGCGCGCCGACGACCTGGCCGACGTCGGCCTGCCGGCCTTTCCCGCGGCCGTCCGCACCCATCTGCAGACCCTGGCGAGAGTCAACGACCAGAAGTACCTGACGGACAACCGGATCCCGTTCATCAGCCCGGGCGGGAGACACGAGGCGGATCCGGACAACCTGCTGGACCGGCTGAGGGCCGTCTCCGCACCGGGTTCCACGACGTTGCTGGGCGTGGCGCTCGTCGGCGCCGCGGGGACCGGCAAGACCCGTACCTGCTTCGAGGTGGCGGCCAGGGCGAGCAGACAGGGCTGGACCGTGCTGCACCTGGCGCCGAAGAAGAGCCTTACCGAGGAGGGGCTGACCGGGGTCGTACGCGATTTGCACGCGCGGAACAATGACGTCCTGCTCGTGCTCGACTACCTCGACGCCTACCAGGACCTCAACTTCGACGAAGTCGTGGGCGGAGTGCGGGAGGAGCCCACGTCCCCGGCCCGATTGGCGGTCATCGCCTCGCTGCGCCCCGGGGCGGTGCCGCAGGCCGAGGCCAAGGGCCATCTCAAGCACCTTGAGAAGGTGGAGGTCTCCCAGGACGGGGAGCACCTGAGAGCCGTCGCCTCCCGCATCGTTCGGAGCGTCGCGAGGACGGCCGTGGACGACTACGGCGCAGAGCGGCTCATCGCCGTCTGCGGACACCGCCCGGTCCTCACCCTGCTGATCGCGCGGGCGATCGAGTCGCGCGTACGCGACGACCCGCAGGACAGACTGGATCTGACCGGGCTGCGGCACCAGCGGCACCTGTCCTACTGGCTGAGGGACCGCACGAAGGAGCATCTCGAGGACTCGCCGACCAGCCTCCTCGCCTCCGCGGTCGCCGCCACCGTCTGCCCCCAGAAGAGGGATCCGGTGGAGACGGCCGTCGAGGCGTTCCTCGGCTTGCACCGAGACCGCGGCCATACGGCCGGCGGGACCGGCACCGTCGGGCGTCTGTGCGGGCTGGGCTGGCTCGTCCGCTCCGAGGGCGGCGTGCTCGAGGTCATGCACGACTTCGTGGCCGACGAACTGCTCCAGCAGGCGCTGCAACCGCGAGCGGGACAGCTCGAAGCCGACGCCGCCAAGCGGATGTTCACCGCGTTTCTCACCAGCACGCGCACCTTCCAGCTCGCCGTGGACACCGTACGGCGGTGGTCGGCCGACCTCGATCCGGCGGTTCGGGACGATGTGCGCCGGGTCTGCGAGCAGTGGCTCGCCTCGCCGGGCGGCCTCGCCGGACGGCTGGCGGGCGAGGACGACCTGGAGGAGACCGGCCGTACCCTGCTGAGCCTGCTGTCGGGGCCGCCGTGGCAGTCCGGGACCGTCGCCTCGTGGGACGCACTGGTGCGGCCCTGGCTCGAACGGGCCGGGGACGAGGCGCCGGACCTGGCGCGCACCCTCTTCGCCCACGCGGTCCGCAACACCTCCGACGCCGTACCCGCACGTCTCGCCTCGGCCGCCCTGGAGTGGCTGGCGGACCGCCGCCACCAGCGCGACGAGACCCGTCCGGTCCTCGAAGCCCTGCTCCGGGCACCCGGCCTGCGGGCCGAACATCTCGGCCGGACCGTCGAGGCGACGGCGGAATGGCTGCGCCACCCCGTCCTGAAGGGCTGTGTGTCCCTCGTCATGGCCCTGCTGGCGCGGGACGACCTCCCCGAGGACCGCGTCGGGCAGGCGGTCGACAGCGCCCTCGGCGTGGTCGGCAGACGTCTTCCGCCGGAAATCACCGCCCGTGTGCTGCACGCGTTGCTGCGCCGCGAGGACCTGGGGGACGACCGGACCGGCACCGTGATCGAGGCGGCGGTCGACTGGCTCAACGGCTCTCCCGACGCCGGCTCGGCCGCCTTCGTCTTCGCGGGGCTGTTCCGACGGGCCGGTCCGGACGACAGCCGGACGGCGGACATCCTCGACCGCGCACTCAACTGGCTCGCCGACCACGGCACTTCGCCACTGGCCTCGTACGTCCTGCCGGGTGCGCTGGAACATCTCGCGCTGCGGGAAGAGTTCACCGACATCGTGATCGGCCTCACGCGCGCCTGGCTGACGGAGCACGGCCGACGCGAGGACGCCTACTTCGTGCTGCGGAGACTGCTGGAGAGGGCGGACCTCACCCAGGAGGCGGCCGCCGGGGCCGCGGAGCACGCCTCGACGTGGCTGGCCACGGAGCGGCACGGCACGCGGAACGCCGCCAAGTGGGTGCTCGCGCCGCTGCTCAAGCGCCGCGGACTGCCGGAGGGCGAAGCCGAACAGCACTGTGCGGCCGCGGTCCGCTGGCTCGACTCACCCGCCAATCTGCGCGGCGACGACGCGACCTTCGTCCTCCAGCCGCTGCTGGCCCACCCGAAGCTGGGCCTGCACAGTGAAGCGGCAGCCCGGCACGCCCGTACCTGGCTCACGGCCCACGACACCTCACCGGACATCTCCTACGTCCTCCAGCACCTGCTGCCCCTCGAAGCCCGCATCGGCCTCGCGGACAGCGGAAAAACCGATGCCGTCGGGTTCGTGGACGGCGCCGGAACCGATGCCGTCGGCTTCGCGTTCGCCTGGCTCGCCACGGACGGCTGCGGCGCCTCGCCCCAGGCGCGCTTCGTGCTGGACCCCCTGCTCAAGCACCGGGCGGTCGGAGCACGCGCCGCGCCGTTCGCCCTCGCCTGGCTCGCGGAGCGCGACAACGCCGTCAGCGCCACGGCGTCGTTCGTACTGGAACCGCTGCTGGACTGCCCCGACCTGGACGAGGGGATCCGGACCGGGGCCCTGCGGCACGCCCTCGACTGGCTGGACGCGCACCACACCGCCGCCAACGCGCCGCGGATACTGAAACACCTGCCCGGCTACCGCGTCCTGGACCCGGAGCTGCGCCGGCGAGCCGTGGCACGGATCCTGGAGTGTGTGGACCGCGGTCACGCGGAGCTGGGCAAGAACCGGCTCCCGGCCCTGTGCCGACTGGGGCTCGTGCCGCTCCCGGACGAGACCAGAGCCGCCCTCGTGGACCTCGCGCTCGCGCAGGCGTGCGGCGAGCGGCCCATCAGGGCGGCGGGCAAACAGGTCCTGCGTGCCCTGCTGGCGCGGACGGACCTCGATCCCGGGCAGGCCGGCGCCGTCACGGCGCGGGTCCGGCAATGGTTCGACGAACAGGAGGAGCTCTCGGCGTTCACCGGAGCTCTGCTGGGGCCGCTGCTGGACCCGCGCCTTCCCGTCTCGCGGCAGATCGAGCGCGCGGCCTTCGTGGACACGGCGCTGGCCTGGCTGGAGACGTACGCCGGGAGCCGGTACGCCGGACACGTGCTGGCGGCGCTGCTCGAAGGGCCCGGCCTGACGGGGCCGCGGACGGAGTACTGCCGCACCCTGGCGGCCGACTGGCTGAGCGAGCCGCAGAACACCGGCACGGCCATGGGCGAGGAGCACGCCGCCCGCCTCGGACACCTTCTCGGGCGCCGCTGACCCGCTGAGCGGGGCGGAGTCAGCCGCGGTAGCCGCGCAGCTTCCGGTAGAGCGTGGCGCGGGCGATGCCCAGGGAGGCCGCCGCACGGGCCTTGTTGCCGCCGTGGCGGCGCAGCGCCTCCAGGATGGCGGTGCGCTCGGCCTGTTCCATCGGGCTGAGCGGGCGGGTCGCGGGCCCTTCGCGGACCGCGTCGGGCAGGTCGGCGCGCCGGACAGGACCGGTCGCCCTGCGCTGTTCGGCCAGCGCCCGCACCAGGTGCGCCAGTTCGGTGACGTTGCCCGGCCACGGGTGCCGCTCCAGCGCCCGCAGGGTGTCGAGGGCCCAGGTCAGCGGCGGCTGTCCGGCGCCGGGCCGCGGAGTCAGCACCGCGAGCAACTCCCTGATGTCCTCCGGGCGTTCGCGCAGCGCGGGCACGGTGACCGTGCGGGCGGCCAGCGTGTCGCGAAGCCGCTGGAAACAGGGGCCGGGCGTGGCGCCGGGCGCGTAGGTGATCAGCAGGGGCGCGCCCGGGTGCCCGTCCAGCAGGGAGTTGAGCGCGGCGATGTCGGGCTGGGCGAGCAGTTCGGCGTGCCGGAGCAGCAGCGTGTGTCCGGCGCCGGGTGGCGCGCCGTCGCCGCCGGACGCGGACGACCAGGACGTGGACGGGGGTACGGGTACGGGCGCGGCGCCGGTCGCCGCCCAGGTGCCGAGGGCGTGGCCGATCGCTCCGGCCGGTTCCTCCGCCGCGTCGAGGACCGTGACGGCACGGCCGGCCAGCAGCTCACGGGCCAGCGCCGTCTTGCCGGTTCCGCGCTCACCGGTCAGCAGGAGCGGTTCCGGGGAGCGGGCCAGCTCCGTCGCCCGGTCCACCGCGTGGAGCCAGGGCACGGAGCCGCCCACGAGCGAGATCCTGGGCCGCCGCGGGGCCGGTGCGGGCACCGGCCCCGGGTCCACGGGTTCCAGCACGGCGACGACACCGATGACGTGTCCCTGGTGCCGTACCAGTGAACCGTGGGCCGTGCAGCCGGCGTCGGCGGGCAGCCCGAGATCGAGCTCAGCAACGGCAGCGGCAACGGAATCAGGACCGGTGCCGGGCCCGCTCACCCCCGTGTCCAGTGCGTTCGCCGCGTCCGGTGCGGCAGTCGCGGCCGCCGTCAGCACCGCACGTGCCCGGCGTTCCAGCGCGTCCAGGGCTTCGGGGGACAGGAGGCGGGCCGCGGACTCGTTGACGAGGCGGTTGCGGCCGTCTACGGCGACGACCGCGCGGCGACGCTCTTCCGCCACGCGCGCGTAGGCGTCGAGCAGGACCCGGTCCGCGGTCCGTGACGGGGCGGGCAGTTCCGCCTCGACCGCCGCCGCGGCGGCCTCGGCGAGCGCCGCTCCCGGATGCGGGCCGCGCCCGGGGCAGAGCGCGGTCGCGACGGTCACCGTGCCGAGGACCCGGCCGGTGCCGGGCGTCAGCACCGGGACGCTGACCGCGGACACGTCCTGCCACAGGTCGAGGAAGTGCTCGGGGCCGTGGACCTCGGACCGGCGCCGGGTGCGCAGGGCCAGCGCCGCGCTGTTGTGCCCCACTTCCTGCTCGGAGAGGTCGGCGCACCGCCCGTGCCCCGGCGCGGTGCCCGCCGTCCACAGCACCCGGAGCCGTTCGTCGGTGAGCACCAGGTGGGACGGTCCGGTGCCGAGCGCGGGCGCGATGCGTTCGAGCACCGGCCGGGCGGCGGCGAGCAGCGCGGCCCCGGCCGGACGCGGTGGACCACCCGCGGCCCGCGCACCGTCGTGCCGTAGGTCGTCATGTCGTACGCCGTCTCGCCGTACGCCGTCTCGCCATACGCCGTCATTCCGTACGTCGTCGTGCCGCACCCCGTAGAACCGTGCGCGGCGCCAGGCGGCGACGATGTCGTCCGGTACGCCGTCGGGCAGCGGCCGACCGGTCAGGAACCGTTCGCGGGCCTGGCGCAGCGGCATCAGCCCGGGACGCCCGGCGGACCCGGAACGGCCCGTGGGCAGCGGGCAGGCAGGGGAGTGTTCTGCGGTGGTCACGACGCCTCTCACCACAACGGTCGTACGGCCGGTCCACCGTATCCGGCGACCTCGGGACACGGATCAGCGCCCCGGAATCTACGATTCCGCCCGCCCGGAACCGCCCGGAAGCCGCCTGGGAGCCGCCCGGAAGCCGCCCGAACGCCGCACGGTTGCCGTCCGGCGCGCCACGGCGGATCCTCGGACATGCCCGACGGGACGGCCGGCCCCGACCGGGGCAGCGGGACGAGGGGAGCGGGATGACAGCCGAGTTCACCGGAGAATCCATCAGCCACGAGACCGAAGACGTCACCGGCCATTCCACCGGCCACTCCACCAGCCGTTTCACCGGAGACTTCACCGGTGATCTCACGGGCGCCGTCGTCGACAGCTTCCGCGACACCGCCGACCCCCGGCTGCGCGAGCTGCTGAGCGCGCTCACCCGGCATCTGCACGCCTTCGTACGGGAGACGGAGCCGACCCTTCAGGAGTGGGAGCGGGCCATCGGCTTCCTCGCCGCGACCGGACAGGCGTGCACCGGGACCCGGCAGGAGTTCATCCTGCTGTCCGACGTGCTGGGCGTCTCGATGCTGGTGGAGACCCTGAACGGGCGGCGCGGTCCCGGTGCGACCGAGTCGACCGTCCTCGGCCCCTTCCACCTCACCGAGTCACCGGTGCGCGAACTGGGCGCGGACATCGACCTGGTGGGCAGCGGCGCACCCTGTGTGATCAGCGGCCGGGTGCTCTCCTCGGACGGCACCCCGCTGCCCGGCGCCGTCCTGGACGTCTGGCAGGCGGACACCGGGGGCCACTACGACGTCCAGCAGCCGGACGTCCAGCCGCCGGGCAACGGACGGGGACTGTTCACGGCCGACGACGCGGGCCGTTTCTGGTTCCGCACCTGTGTGCCGAGCCCGTACCCGATCCCCGACGACGGGCCGGTCGGCGAACTGTTGCGTGCGACGGCCCGGCACCCCTACCGCCCCGCCCACGTCCACTTCATCGCCTCGGCCGACGGGCACGCGCCCGTCACCACGCACATCTTCGTGGCGGGCGGCGCCTATCTGGAGTCCGACGCGGTGTTCGCCGTCAAGGAGAGCCTCGTCAAGGACTTCACGGGGACCGACGATCCGGAGCGGGCCCGCGAGTTCGGCGTACCGAACCCCTTCCGGCACGCCCGCTTCGACCTCGTACTGGAACCGGCGGAGCCGGCATGAACATCCCCGGCACCCCACCCGGGGCACCCGTGGCACCTCTCGGTTTCACCTGGGAGACGCTGCCCGTGCGGGTCGTCTTCCGGGCCGGCGCCGCGGTCACCGCGACACCGGGCGAGGCCGCCCGGCTCGGGCTGCGCCGGCTGCTCGTGGTGTGCGGCAGCCGCGGCGAGGCCACCGCGCGGGCGGTCGCGGACGCGCTCGGCGACCGTTGCGCGGGCCTCCACGCGGGGGCGCGGACGCACGTGCCCGTACCGGTCGTGGACCGTGCGGTCGAGGTGCTGCGCGCGGCCGGCGCGGACGGCTGTGTCGCGGTCGGCGGCGGCTCCGCGACCGGCCTCGGCAAGGCGCTGGCGCTGCGCACCGGACTGCCGCTGATCGCCGTGCCCTCGACCTACTCCGGTTCGGAGATGACCCCCGTCTGGGGCCTGACCGAGCACGGCGCCAAGCGCACCGGGCGCGATCCGGCCGTGCAGCCGCGCAGCGTCGTCTACGACCCCGAGCTCACCCGCTCGCTCCCCGTGCCGCTCTCCGTGACCAGCGGCATGAACGCCCTCGCACACGCCGCCGAGGCCCTGTACGCGCCGGACGCGGCGCCGCTCGTCCCGCTCATGGCGCAGGAGGGCGTACGGGCCATGGCCGGCGCGCTGCCCCGGGTGGCCGCCGCCCCGGGCGACCCGGCCGCCCGCGCCGACGCCCTGTACGGAGCCTGGCTCTGCGGCACCTGCCTCGGCGGTACGACCATGGGGCTGCACCACAAGCTGTGCCACGTCCTGGGCGGCACCTTCGGCCTGCCGCACGCCGAGACGCACACCGTGCTCCTGCCGTACGTGCTCGCCCACAACGCGCCCGCGGCGCCCGGTGCGCTGGCCGCGCTGGGCCGCGCCCTGTCGGCGGACGACGCGCCGCGCGCCCTCCAGGACCTGGCCGGACGGCTCGGCGCTCCCCGTTCCCTCGCCCAACTCGGTCTGGACAAGGCAGACTTGGCGGTGGCGGCGGAGCGGGCCACGAGCCAGGCGTACGCCAACCCGCGCGAGGTGACCGCGGCCGGCGTCCTCGGTGTACTGACGGCGGCGTGGGAGGGCGCGGCGGTCTGAGGGGCCGCGGACCGTCCGACAGAGACTCTCGGGTGTCTTGATTTGAGACACCCGTGTGCCCGCGCCCTGGTTCAAGATCGTCGCGGGCCGTCGCTCCACATCCGTGCGGCTCTTGGTGAGCGTCCCGGGCGATTCCCCCGGGGAGCGACCGGACCTTTTCGTGTTCCCTCGTTCCCTCACCGAAGCTTCTCCTCGCCGTACCGGCCGATGCGTACGGCCGGTGTCCGGCGAGGGCGGCCCCACCCGCAGAAGCAAATCCGAGTACCGCGGCAGCGGGCGATCCGGCCGCCGTGGTACGCGAAGAAAGGTGAACATCATGGCCCTCGCACTGCTGCGGCGCCGGCGGCCCAAGGGTGCCTCCGCCGGGGCGGCGGGCCTCTCGCTCCCGCTTCCCCACGGGGCGGGCGCGCTCGGCCGTGAGGTCGTGGACCCCATGGGCGAGCCCATGGGCGCGGCCGACGTCACGGTCACCGCCCTGGACACGCAACGCGTCGCCGCCCGCGGCACCACCGACCCGTACGGTTTCTTCCTCGCGACGCTGCCGCCGGGCAGATACAGCCTGATGATCTCCGCGGAAGGGCTCCAGCCGCACCGCGAGACGGTCGACGTCGTGGCCGGAACGGCGGCCCCCGCGGAGCGGGTCCGGCTCCAGACCGCCCGCCGCCTGGAACTGCCCTCGCCCGGCACCTGGCTCCTCGACCCGCCGCACACCGCGATCCGCTTCATCGCCAAGCACGTCGGCATGGCCCACGTCCACGGGCGTTTCGACCGCTTCGAGGGCGGCATCCAGGTCGCCCCCGAGATGACGGACTCCCGGGTCCAGGTCCGCATCGAGGCGGCCAGCATCACCACCGGCAACACCACCCGGGACAACCATCTGCGCTCCGCCGACTTCCTGGACGTCGAGCGGTACCCGTACATCGATTTCGTCAGTACGCGCTTCGCCTACCGGGGCGGCAGCAAGTGGACCCTCCAGGGCTCGCTGTCGATGCACGGCGTGAGCCGCTCGGTGGCGCTGGACACCACGTACCTGGGCACGGTCAACGGCGGTTACGGCGAGGAGCTGCGCTGCGCCGCGCTCGCCAAGGCGGAACTGCACCGCGAGGACTACACGCTGAACTACCGGTCCATGCTGGCCCGGGGCATCGCGGTGGTCGGCCCGACGGTCCAGCTCGAACTGGACCTCCAGGCGATGTACCGCACCCACGACACGCCCACCCCGCCGGAGTAGCCGGCGGGCGGGCACTCCTGCGGCCCCGTGGCGGACGGGCCGGGCCGCAGGAGTGCGTCGGTGGTGGCGCGGCCGGGACCTGCGGGCCCTACGCCTTGAACCGGCCGGTGCAGGCCAGACAGATGTGCTCGCTCTCGTACTCCGTGAGCGACGCGCTGGACACCAGGGTCCGCCTGCGCATCACCGTGCCCCAGAGCAGTCCCGCCACGGCGATGAGCAGACCCAGGAGCACGTGGTCGGACGTGGCCACGATGATGCCGGTGACGACCATGGCGAGCACCAGCAGATAGCGGGTGGCCGCGATCACCGGAGGCGCGTACTCCTCCTTCAGCGGTGAATCACCGGGCAGCGACGCCCAGTAGTGCGGCAGCTTCTCGACGTTCACCGACTGACACGAGGAACTCGGACACTGCATATCGACCCCCGATAGGCCAAGGGCATGTGACGGCAGGGTCCGAGGAGCCCGGGGTTCCGGCAAGTACCGGTTCGCATACTGTGACACGCGTCACCGCCCGCGGTCACGGGCGTCCCACCGGCCTCGCGGGCCGGATCCGGCCGGACCCGGCCGGTGGGCGAGGGTCCCGCGCGCGTGAGGTAGGGTTTACCTGCGTGATCACGCGGGACACCGCGCGGAACGCACCGGGACGTGGCGCAGCTTGGTAGCGCACTTGACTGGGGGTCAAGGGGTCGCAGGTTCAAATCCTGTCGTCCCGACGGTGCGAAGGGTCTTCGCAGGCGAGAGCCTGCGGAGGCCCTTTTTCGTGCGTCCTGGGACCCCGCCTCGCGTGCCCGGGGCCGTGTACGCCAAGCGGCCGGACTCCGTCCTGCGCCCGGTGCGGTGACGCAGTAGCTTGTCGTTGCTTATCCGGTTATTGCAGCCCTTGGTCCGACGTGCTCGTCCTCGGGTCGGGCGGACGTCACGGCCTGGAGGAGGTGACGGATGAGCGAGGGCGTCGATGCCGCGCTCACCGGTACCCGGCGGCCCGGCCCACCGGCGGCCGTCGGCACGCCGGCGGTCCGGTCGCGCGGCGGACTCCCGCTCGCCGTGGTGGCGGGCGCCTTCACCGCGGCCCAACTCGTGCTCGTCCCACCCTGGACCGGACTCGGCTGGGACGAAACGGTGTACGTCAGCCAGATCAGCGCCCACGCCCCGCCGGCGTTCTTCAGCGCGCCGCGCGCCCGCGGGGTCTCCCTGCTGGTCGCCCCGGTGACCTCCTGGTCGGAATCCACGACGCTGCTGCGGATCTGGCTGGCGCTGCTGTCCGGGCTCGGCCTCCACCTGGCGCTGCGCGCCTGGCGCGGCCTGCTCCCGGTGCGGCTCCTGGCCCTGGCGGGCGGGCTGTTCGCGAGCCTGTGGGTCACGGTCTTCTACGGCCCGCAGGCGATGCCCAACTACTGGGTGGCCGTCGGCGCCCTGGCCGCCGTCGGCTGCTTCCTGCGCCACCGGGCGGATCCGTTCGGCCGCGGAGCGCTGTGGGGCCTGGCCGCGAGCGCCGCGCTGATGGCGTTCATGCGCCCGACCGACGCGCTGTACGCGACCCTGCCCCTGCTGGCGCTGTCGGTGTGCGTGCCGGGATGGCGCGGGCCGCGCCCCGCGCTCGCGCTCGTGGCCGGACTGGCGGCCGGGGCGGCCCAATGGGTGGCGGAGGCGTACACCGGCTTCGGCGGCCCGGCGCGGCGGCTGGCCGACGGCTCCCGCATCCAGGGCGGGCTCGGCTGGCACAACGCCGTCGACGACCAGCTTCGCAGCCTCGGCGGGCGCGCCCTGTGCCGCCCCTGCACCGGCCCGCTGCCGGCCGTCGCGGTCACCGTCTGGTGGTACCTGCTGCCACTGCTCGCCGTCCTCGGGACGGCCGTCGCCGTGCGGGCCGGGC
Source organism: Streptomyces sp. NPDC059785 (assembly GCF_042732375.1). Classification (NCBI taxonomy): domain Bacteria; kingdom Bacillati; phylum Actinomycetota; class Actinomycetes; order Kitasatosporales; family Streptomycetaceae; genus Streptomyces; species Streptomyces sp. NPDC059785. The sequence goes on along the minus strand of NZ_JBHWHV010000043.1, from coordinate 57,352 downwards.
GCCCGGCCCGCACGCTCGTCCCGCTGGCCTGCGCCACCACCGCGGCCGTGCCCTACCTCTTCCTCATCGGCTACGCGGCCCCCCGTTTCCTGCTGCCCGCCTACGCGCTGCTCGCCGTCCCGGTCGCCGTCGGGCTGCACCACCTGGCCAGTGCCCCAACAGGCAACGTTCGCCCCGTCGCGACGCCCGGCACGCACTCTCGCCGCACCGGGCACAAACCCAAGTACGTCCAGTACGAGGGCTTGCGCCCGGCACGCCGAGAGCACGCACCGAACGCCGCTCCTTGGCGGGCAAACGTTGCCTGCCGGGGCACTGGAGCGCGGGACGGTTCCGCGCGGCCGGGTGCCGCGCCCCTGCTGCTGCTCGCCCTGGCCGCGCACCTCGCGGCGCAGTACGCCGTCCTCGCCACCACCGTGGACCGCGCCGCCGCGAACCGCCGCGACTGGGCCCGTACCGCGGCCGAGCTGCACCGGCTCGGTGTCCGTCCGCCGTGCCTGCTGACCGGGCCCGAGGCGCTGCCCGTCGCCTTCTACGCGGGCTGCGCCTCGGCCCAGACCAGCGGCCACAACGAGAGCGCGACCACCGAGGACATCCTGCGCAGCGCCCTGCGGATGCCGGTCGCCGCGCTGACCGCGCCCGGCGGCGGCCCGCCGTCGTACGCCCGTGCCTGGCCGTCCCGCCCGGTCGCCGGGATCCGGCTGTTCGTGGCGCCGGACGCGCGGTGCGCGCCGCCTACGCCGGGCTGTGCAGCGGGGCGCCCGTGATCGGTTCGGAGGGCCTGCCGTCCACGCCGTAGGGGATCTCGCCCGCGAGCATCACGCGGTGCATGACGCGCGGATGGTCCAGGCGCCCGGTGTCGGCGGGGGCGAGGTGGACGGTGGCCCGGTTGTCCCAGAAGGCCACGCTGCCGGGCTCCCAGCGGAACCGGACGGTGTACTCGGGCCGGGTGATCTGCTCGGTGAACATCTCCAGGAGCCGGGCGTTCTCCGCGCGCGACACATCCATGATCCGCTCGACGTAGTAGCCGTTGACGAACAGCAGGCGCTCGCCCGACTCCGGGTGGACCCGCACCAGCGGGTGGACGGTGGCGACCTGGTGGTCCTGGAGATGCTCCAGGTAGGCGTCCGGGCCGGGGCGCGACTGGTAGCCGACGCCGAGGCGGTGCTCCGCGCGCAGCCCGTCGGCGAAGCGCCGCACCGGCTCCGACAGGCCCTCGTAGGCCGCCGCCAGATTCGACCAGGTGGTGTCCCCGCCGTACGGCGGCACGGTCTCGGCGCGCAGGATGGTCGCCGCGGGCGGGTCCACCCGGGCGCCGTGGTCGCAGTGCCAGCCCCGTACGAGGGTGTGGCGGCGGCGCTCCAGCCACTCGTCCCGGTCCATGCCGTAGCGGCCCGCCAGCTCCAGGCGGTCGGCCGTCGTCTCGACCTCGGGGAACTCCGCGGGGGACGCGCCGCCCCGGGAGCGCAGGGTGACCGGCTTGCCGAAGCGGCGGGCGAGTGCCACATGGGCGGCGTGGTCGAGGCGCTGTCCCCGGAAGAACACCACCTTCCAGGCCAGCAGCGCCTCGCGGACGACCTGGACAGCCGCGTCGTCCAGGTCGCCGGCCAGGTCGACGCCGGTGATCTCCGCCCCGGTGTACCCGGTGACCGGCCGCACCTCGATCCCCGCGGCCGTACCGGTCGCTGTGTCCGTGTCCGTACCGGCGTCCGTCGTCACGTCCCACTCCGCTCCGTCGGCGGGCCGCGTCACGAAAGGCGCGCACCCGGTGGCCCATGCGACCCTTCGGGCCCGATGTCCCCGGGATCGCTACCCGGCCCCACCGCTGGTCGAACCCCGGTACGGGCGGCCGGAACGTGAGCCGCCCCCGGCCGGAAATCCGGTCGGGGGCGGCCCAGGGACGCGCCGGGTGTCAGGCGAGGGTCGCCAGCGCCTCGTTCAGGGTCGCCGACGGGCGCATGACCGCCGAGGCCTTGGTGACGTCGGGCTGGTAGTAGCCGCCGATGTCGGCGGGCTCGCCCTGGACGGCGATCAGCTCGTCGACGATTCGCTGCTCGCCCGCGGTGAGCGTCTCGGCGAGCGGGCCGAACGCCTTGGCGAGGTCCGCGTCGGCGCTCTGCTTGGCCAGCTCCTGCGCCCAGTACAGGGCCAGGTAGAAGTGGCTGCCGCGGTTGTCGATACCGCCGAGGCGGCGGCTCGGGGACTTGTCGTTCTCCAGGAACGTCGCGGTGGCCCGGTCCAGGGTGTCGGCGAGCACCTGGGCGCGCGCGTTGCCCGTGGTGTTCGCCAGGTGCTCGAAGCTGGAGGCCAGCGCGAGGAACTCGCCCAGGCTGTCCCAGCGCAGGTAGTTCTCCTTGACCAGCTGCTGGACGTGCTTCGGCGCGGAGCCGCCCGCGCCCGTCTCGAACAGGCCGCCGCCGTTCATCAGCGGGACGATCGAGAGCATCTTGGCGCTGGTGCCCAGCTCCAGGATCGGGAACAGGTCGGTCAGGTAGTCGCGCAGCACGTTGCCGGTGACCGAGATGGTGTTCTCGCCGCGGCGGATGCGCTCCAGGGAGAACGCCGTCGCCTCGACCGGGGCGAGGATCCGGATGTCCAGGCCCTCGGTGTCGTGCTCCGGCAGGTAGGCGTTGACCTTGGCGATGAGCTGCGCGTCGTGCGCGCGCGTCTCGTCCAGCCAGAAGACGGCCGGGTCGCCGGTCGCGCGGGCGCGGGTGACGGCGAGCTTGACCCAGTCCTTGATCGGGTCGTCCTTGGTCTGGCAGGCGCGGAAGATGTCACCGGCGGAGACGGTCTGCTCCAGTACGGCGTTCCCGGCCGCGTCGACCAGGCGGACGGTGCCGGTCGTGGCGATCTCGAAGGTCTTGTCGTGGCTGCCGTACTCCTCGGCCTTCTGCGCCATCAGACCGACGTTCGGGACCGAGCCCATGGTCGACGGGTCGAAGGCGCCGTGGGCGCGGCAGTCGTCGAGGACGACCTGGTAGACACCGGCGTAGCTGCTGTCCGGGAGGACCGCGAGGGTGTCGGCCTCTTCGCCGTCCGGGCCCCACATGTGACCGGAGGTGCGGATCATGGCGGGCATCGAGGCGTCCACGATCACGTCGGACGGCACGTGCAGGTTGGTGATGCCGCGGTCGGAGTCGACCATGGCCAGCTCCGGGCCCTCGGCGAGCTCGGCGTCGAAGGACGCCTTGATCTCGGCGCCCTCGGGCAGCGACTCCAGGCCCTTGTAGATGCCGCCGAGACCGTCGTTCGGGGTCAGGCCCGCGGCGGCCAGGGTCTCGCCGTACTTCGCGAAGGTCTTCGGGAAGAAGGCGCGCACCACGTGACCGAAGACGATCGGGTCGGAGACCTTCATCATCGTGGCCTTCAGGTGCACGGAGAACAGCACGCCCTCGGCCTTGGCCTTGGCGATCTGCGCGGTCAGGAACTCGCGCAGTGCGGCGACGCGCATCACGGAGGCGTCCACGACCTCACCGGCGAGCACGGGTACGGACTCGCGCAGCACGGTGGTGGTGCCGTCGTCGCCCTTGAGCTCGATGCGCAGCGCACCGTCCTCGGCGATCACGGCGGACTTCTCGGTGGAGCGGAAGTCGTCGACGCCCATGGTCGCGACGTTCGTCTTCGACTCGGCGGTCCACTTGCCCATGCGGTGCGGGTGGGCCTTGGCGTAGTTCTTGACCGAGGCGGGGGCGCGGCGGTCGGAGTTGCCCTCGCGCAGGACCGGGTTCACGGCGGAGCCCTTGACCTTGTCGTACCGGGCGCGGATCTCCCGCTCCTCGTCGGTCTTCGGGTCGTCCGGGTAGGCGGGCAGCGCGTAACCCTGCTCCTGGAGCTCGGCGACCGCGGCCTTGAGCTGCGGGATCGAGGCCGAGATGTTCGGCAGCTTGATGATGTTGGCCTCGGGCGTCTTGGCCAGCTCACCGAGCTCGGCGAGCGCGTCGGGGATGCGCTGCCCCTCCTCGAGGTACTCGGGGAAGACGGCGATGATCCGCCCGGCCAGCGAGATGTCACGGGTCTCCACAGTGACACCGGCCTGCGACGCGTACGCCTGGACCACCGGCAAGAACGAATGAGTCGCCAGGGCCGGGGCCTCGTCTGTGTGCGTGTAGATGATGGTCGAGTCAGTCACCGGGTGCTCCGCTCCACGTCTGCAACATTGCTCGACATCAAGATATCTCGTGACCGACGCCCGTTCGACAAGGCCCCGCCCAGCCTCCGGCCGGAGGCTGGGCGGGGCGGGCCGGGACAGCCGGGCGCGGCGGGCTAGGACAGCCGGGTGCGTGCCTCCCGTTGGTGCGGTATCCCCGGCTCGGGCGGGACCGCCTCCGCGGCTACGGGCACCACCGCCTCCGTGGCGGCGGGCGTGGCGGCGGTCGGCAGCGGGTCGACGACGGTGACGGGTCCCACCGGGTCGACCGCCGCGATCAGGGTCTCCGGCAGCGGCGGCGCGCCCTGCTGGAGGGCGACCGTGCGCGCGGGCGACGGGATGCGGATGCCCTCCTCCCGGTACCGCTTGTGCAGCCGCTTGATGAACTCGTGCTTGATCCGGTACTGGTCGCTGAACTCGCCGACGCCCAGGATCACCGTGAAGCCGATCCTCGAGTCGCCGAAGGTGTGGAAGCGGACCGCGGGCTCGTGCTCCGGCACGGCGCCGGTGATCTCCGTCATCACCTCGGCGACGACCTCGGTGGTCACCCGCTCGACGTGGTCCAGGTCGCTGTCGTAGCCCACGCCGACCTGGACGAGCAGGGTCATCTCCTGCTCGGGCCGGGTGAAGTTGGTCATGTTGGTGCCCGCGAGCTGGGCGTTCGGGATGATCACCAGGTTGTTGGAGAGCTGCCGGACCGTCGTGTTCCGCCAGTTGATGTCGACGACGTAGCCCTCCTCGCCGCTGCTCAGCCGGATGTAGTCGCCGGGCTGGATCGTCTTCGAGGCGAGGATGTGCACGCCCGCGAAGAGGTTCGCCAGGGTGTCCTGGAGCGCGAGGGCGACCGCGAGACCGCCGACGCCCAACGCCGTGAGCAGCGGGGCTATCGAGATGCCCAGCGTCTGGAGCACCACCAGGAAGCCCATCGCCAGCACCACGACGCGGGTGATGTTGACGAAGATCGTGGCCGAGCCCGCCACGCCCGACCGGGACTGCGCGAGCGCCCGGACCATACCCGTGATCAAGCGGGCCGCGGTGACCGTCACGACCAGGATGAGCAGCACGGTCAGGGTCCGGCTCACGTTCCGCCCGAGCGCTCCGGTCAGCGGCAGCGCGGCGGCGGCCGCACCGGCGCCCGCGAAGACGGCGGCCCACGGCACCAGGGTGCGCAGGGCGTCCACGATGAGGTCGTCCCCGCTCCAGCGGGTGCGCAGGGCGTGCTTGCCCAGCCAGCGCAGCAGCATGCGCAGCAGCAGGGCCGCCAGCAGACCGGCGGCCACGGCGATCCCGGCGACGATCAGATCGTCCAGGGTGAGGGCGCGCTTCACCGCCCGCCTCCCGTGCGTCCGAGAGGAAGGCCCGCGGGCCTGATGTGCTGTGTCGTCACTTGCCACCTGCTCGAATGAGGAGAACGCGCGATCGGGCCCGGACGGCTGCGCGGCCGTCGGGGACGCCCGTTCATCCTGCCGCATCCGGGTGCATGACCGTCACCAGTACTGCGCAGAACGGACATGGGGATCGCCGGCCTCCGGTGAGCGGGCCAGGCCGCTCGCCTCAGTGGCGCCGGCCCGGCCCAGCCGTCACGCGCGGGGCGGCCCGTCCGCCGACCGAACGGACGGGGGCGGGCCTCCCGCTACTCGAACGGACGGGGGCGGCCCTGCCGCTACTCGAACGAACCGTGCCGTCCCGCCCCCGCCGCGAACCGTGCCGCCCCCTCGAGCCCCTCGGCCAGGACGGCCGTGCCGTGGCGGAACTCGTTCCGCAGCGCCGCCGTCTCCTCCAGGCACTCCCCTTCCAGCACGGAGGCGCGGTCGCCGCGCAGGCACGCCTGCGGGAACCCGGCGACGACGGCGGCCAGTTCCTCGGCCGCCGCGCGGGCACCGCCCACCGGGACGACCCGGTCGGCCAGCCCCATCCCGTACGCCTCGGCGGCCGGCACCGGGCGGCCGGTGAGGATCATGTCCAGGGCACGGCCCGTGCCGACGAGCCGGGGCAGGCGTACGGTGCCGCCGTCGATGAGCGGCACGCCCCAGCGGCGGCAGAAGACCCCGAAGACGGCGTCCTCCTCGGCCACCCGCAGATCGCACCAGAGCGCCAGTTCCAGGCCGCCCGCGACGGCGTGGCCCGCGACCGCGGCGATCACCGGCTTGGACAGCCGCAGCCGGGTGGGCCCCATCGGGCCGTCCCCGTCCGGCTCGATCCGGTTGCCCTGCCCGGTGCCCACGGCCTTGAGGTCCGCGCCCGCGCAGAACGTGCCGCCCTCCCCCCACAGCACCGCCACCCGCGCCGTGCCGTCCGCCTCGAACGCGCGGAAGGCGGCGGCCAGTTCGGCGGCGGTGGGGCCGTCCACCGCGTTGCGGGCCGCGGGGCGGGAGAGGACGACCGTGGTGACGTGTCCCTGGCGTTCGGTCCGTACCGGCATCCGGGCTCCCCTCCGCGTCCGTACGCGTCGGGGCGGCAGGCTACTCCCGCCGGGCACCCGTGCGGGAGGCGGCGGCGTCAGATGACCTTCAGACGCAGCAGCGCGCCCAGCGTCAGCGCCCCCGGCAGCAGCGGCAGCCAGACGGTGATGATCCGGTACGCCAGGACGGCCGCCGTCGCCAGGGCCGCCGGGCTTCCGGCGCCGACCAGGGTCACCACGAGCGCCGCCTCGACGGAGCCGAGGCCGCCCGGCACCGGCACCAGCGCGACGGCGACCGTCGCCGCCAGGTACGCCACCACCATGTGCACCGGGGACACCGGCAGGTTCAGCGCGAGCCCCACGGCGGCCAGTCCGGACGCCTGGAGCGCGGGGAACGCCAGCGAGCCGCCCCACAGGGCGAGCGCGCGGCACGGCCGGGTGTGCACCGAACGTGCCTCGCCCAGGGCGGTCCGCAGGAAGGAGACCAGGGGCGTGCGCAACCGCCGTACGAGGAGCAGGGCCGCCGCGGCGCAGAGCACCGCCGCCCCGCCGAGCAGCAGCGGGCCGACCGCACCGGCCGGTACCAGGGGACCGAGCCGCAGCGCGTCCGGGAACGCGATCAGCAGGGCGAGCAGCAGCCCGACGCGGGTGATCGACTCGGCGAGCAGATACAGGGCGAGCGCGGCCGACGAACGGGCCGTCGGCACCCCGCACACCGCCATGAAGCGGAGGTTGACCGCGCCCGCGCCGAGGCCCGAGGGCAGCAGATGGTTGGCGGCGCCCGCCGCGAACTGCGTGGCGAGCAGCCGGCGCCTGGGCAGCCGCTCGGCGACCGCGCCCTGCCGGGTGACGGCCGCGGCGACCCAGGTCAGACAGGTCGCGGCGCAGGCCGCCGCGAGCCACGGCCACTCGGCGCGCCGCAGCTGGCCGAGGCCCTCCGCGACGACCGGCCAGTGGTGCACCGCGATGAGCAGCACCGCGGCGAGCGGGACCAGGCACAGCACCTGGCGGACCGGAAGGCGTCGGAAGAACTCGGGCCGGAGGAGGCCGCTTCGGGAAAGCCCGTGGGGGAGGCGTACCGCTGTCACATCGCAAGAGGCTTTCCGTGCCGCGCCAACAGCGGGTTGCGGGCACGGGACCGGCGGCTGACACGCCGGGCAAGGACAGGCGCCCGGGGCGGCGGGCGTGGGATGAAGGCGGGCGGGCGCGGACGGGGGCGTCGTGGCACTGCCCGGGTCGGCGGGGGACGGCCGGGGTGCCGTCGTGCCGGCCGGCTCGGCGGGCGTGGGGCGTAGGCCGGCGGGTGCGGGTGTGCGGCGAAGGTCAGTGGAGACGGGCCGGGGTGGCGTGGCGCCGCCCGGGTCCGCGGGCGCGAGGCCAGGGCGGGTGGGCGCGGGCCGGGGTGCCGTCGTGCCGGCCGGCTCGGCGGGCGTGGGGCGAAGGCCGGCGGGCGTGGGTGTGCGGCGAAGGCCAGTGGAGACGGGCCGGGGTGGCGTGGCGCCGCCCGGGTCCGCGGGCGCGAGGCCAGGGCCGGTGGGCGCGGGCCTGGGCGCCGTCGCGCCGTCCGGATCCGCGGGCGCGGGGCAAAGACTTCGCCGGGCATTGACCTCAAGCTTGGTCGAGGTCCTAGCGTCGGGGCCATGAGCATGGAAACCACGGCCTGGACCCAGTTGCACAGCGTCATGAACGCGCAGGACACCCGGCGCCGCCCCCTCGCCCGCGCGACGCTGCGCCGCATCGCCGTCTTCGCCCGCCCGCACCGCCGCCAGATCATCCGGTTCGTGCTGGTCAGCGTGGTGACCGCGCTGCTGGCCGTGGCCACGCCCGTGCTCGCGGGGCGCGTCGTGGACGCGATCGTGTCGGGCGGCGACGAGCGGACGGTCGTACGGCTCGCCGTGCTCATCGCCGTCATCGCTCTCGCCGAGGCGGCGCTCGGCATCGTCGGCCGCTGGCTCTCCTCGACGCTGGGCGAGGGGCTCATCCTGGATCTGCGCACCGCTGTCTTCGATCATGTGCAGCGCATGCCGGTCGCGTTCTTCACACGTACTCGTACGGGGGCGCTCGTCAGTCGTCTCAACAACGACGTGATCGGCGCCCAGCGGGCCTTCAGCAACACCCTGTCCGGAGTCGTCGCCAACCTCGTCACGCTGCTGCTGACCCTCGCCGTGATGCTCACGCTCTCCTGGCAGATCACCCTGCTCGCGCTGGTGCTGCTGCCGGTCTTCGTGCTGCCCGCCCGCCGCATGGGCCGGCGGATGGCGAGGCTCCAGCGCGAGGCGGCCGACCTCAACGCCGCGATGGGCACCCGGATGACCGAGCGATTCTCCGCGCCGGGCGCCACGCTCGTGAAGCTCTTCGGCCGGCCCGGGGACGAGTCCGCCGAGTTCGCGGTGCGCGCCCGGCGGGTGCGGGACATCGGCGTGCGGACGGCGCTCGCGCAGTCCGCGTTCATCACCGCGCTGACCCTGGTGTCGGCGCTCGCGCTGGCCCTCGTCTACGGGCTCGGCGGCTGGTTCGCGCTGCGCGGCAGCCTGGAGGCGGGCGCCGTCGTCTCCCTCGCCCTGCTGCTGACCCGGCTCTACGCGCCGCTCACCTCGCTCGCCGGCGCCCGCGTCGAGGTGATGAGCGCCCTGGTCAGCTTCGAGCGGGTCTTCGAGGTGCTCGACCTGGAACCGCTCATCGAGGAGAAGACCGACGCGCGCGAGGTGCCGGAAGGGCCGGTGTCCGTGGAGTTCGAGGACGTCCGGTTCGGCTACCCGTCCGCCGACAAGGTCTCCCTCGCCTCCCTCGAAGAGGTCGCCGCCCTCGACACGCGGGGCGGCGCCGAGGTCCTGCACGGCGTCTCCTTCCGCGCCGAACCCGGCCGCACCGTCGCACTCGTCGGCTCCTCAGGCGCGGGCAAGTCGACCATCGCGCAACTGCTGCCGAGGCTGTACGACGCCGACGCGGGCGTCATCCGCATCGGCGGCGTCGATGTCCGCGAGCTGACCGCCGCGTCACTGCGAGCGACCCTCGGCATGGTCACCCAGGACGGGCACCTGTTCCACGACTCGGTCCGCGCCAACCTGCTGCTCGCCCGGCCGGAAGCCACCGAGGACGACCTCTGGGACGTCCTGCGCCGGGCCCGCCTCGACGACCTCGTACGGTCCCTGCCGGACGGCCTGGACACGGTGGTCGGCGAACGCGGCTACCGGCTCTCCGGCGGTGAACGCCAGCGCATGACCATCGCCCGGCTGCTCCTGGCCCGCCAGCGCGTCGTCATCCTCGACGAGGCCACCGCCCACCTGGACAACACCTCCGAGGCGGCCGTGCAGGAGGCGCTCGCCGAGGCGCTGGAGGGCCGGACGGCCGTCGTCATCGCCCACCGGCTGTCCACCGTGCGGGCCGCCGACCTGATCCTCGTGGTCGAGGCGGGCCGCATCGTCGAACGGGGCACGCACGAGGAACTGCTCACGACGGGCGGACGGTACGCGGAGCTGTACCGGACGCAGTTCGCGACGGCGGGCGAAGCGGTGGTGTGAGCGGCGGCCCGTCCGTCCCGCCGCGGCCCGGCCGCCGCGCTATCCGAGCGCTTCGGGGCTCACCCCGGGAGCGGCCGAAGCGGACGGCTCCGAGACGGCGGAGCCGTCGGTCACGGCGGTCCCGTCCGTCACCGTGTTCTCCTCCGTCACCGCGTTCTCCCCGGTCACGGCGGCGCCGAGGGACGGATCGGTCGCCGTCGGCAGCGGGTCCGAGGCCTCCTCCACCTGCTGCACGGGGGTGCCGCCCGGCTGCTCGCCCGGCGCGCCCCCGCCGGACAGCACCGACCAGGTCCCCAGCGCCAGGGCCACCACGGCGGCCGCCCCGGCCACCCGGCCGACGCGCCGCAGCCGGGCCGGCCGGTCCAGCTCCCGCCAGTCCGGACCCGCCCAGGGGTCCTCCGGCTGCCACAGCTCGCCGACCGCCTCCGGACCGTCGTACGCCTCCGGACCGTCGTACGCCTCCGGGGACCCGGGGCGCAGCCCGGACACCCGTTCCCGCGCGGAGGGCTCACGGGGAGCGGGGGAGACACCGATGGCGTACTCGCTGTCGGTGAGGAACTTCTGCCAGACCTCGTCGCCCGCGGACAGCGCGCCGTCCTCGTCCCGCCAGTCCTCCGGTATGCCGTTGCCGTCCGGCCCTCTGCTGGTCACAGCAGTCTCATCCCCCTTGTGGTCCTGGTCGCGCACCAGGGCTCAGGGAACCGTACCAAGGTCATGACGCGACAAAATCCGGCCCGCTCGCGTGCGTGCGCCGCGAGCCCGGCCGTAGAAAGGACGCATGCCGGAGCGTGTGACCCCCGAGGGGGCCGAGGACGACGTCGACGCGGTGACCCGGGCGGTGCTGACCGCGTCCCGGCTGCTCGTGGCGGTCTCCGCACGCTCGCTCGCCGAGGTCGAGGAGGGCGTCACGCTCCCGCAGTTCCGGATGCTGGTGGTGCTGGCCACGCACGGGGCCACCAAGCTGGTCACGCTCGCCGAGCAGCTCCAGGTGGCGCCGTCCACCGCGATGCGGATGATCGACCGGCTGATCGCGGCGGGGCTCGCCGACCGGCACCTCAACCCCGGCAACCGCCGCGAGACGCTGCTCCAGCTCACGGACGAGGGGCGGCGCGCCGTCGAGGACGTCACCGCGCGGCGCCGCGCCGAGGTCGCCGCGATCGTGGAGCGGCTCGCCCCGGCGCAGCGGCTGGCGCTCATCGAGGCCCTCGCGGCCTTCAACGAGGCCGGCGCGGAGCCGCCCGCGCCGCTCCTGGACGACACGGAGCCGCACCCGCTGGGCTGGGTGGTGGACCTGCCGGTGGCCCGCGACGCCTGACGCGAGGGGACCACGGCGGCCCGGTCACTCGGTGGTGGAGCTCGCCGTCGGCGTGGGAGACCTGGTCTGGACGTCCAGGTCGGGGCGCGGGGTCAGCGCGACCACCGGCGCACCCGGCTGCGGGGCCGGCGGCGTGAGCTGGTCGTCGGGCAGCTTGGGCGGGGTGGTCTGCTGGAAGTTGACCTGCTCGTAGTTGACCAGTCCGGTCTTCTCCAGAACCGTGATGTGGTCGAGCACGGTGTCGTTGGCCAGGTCGGCGAGCTGGCGCACCAGGGTGTTCTCCGTGCTGGCGCGGATCTTGGCGATCGCCGGGAAGATCTGGCCGTGCGTGATGCGCATGATGTTGACTGCGGTGGAGTCGAACTCCTTGCCGCTCTTGGAGTCCACGGTCTGCACGAACTGCTGCTGCTGCGGCGTCGCCTGGTTGGGCAGGGTGATGTCGAGCCGGGGCGCGATCGCCCGGCAGAGCTGGTCGAGCCCGGCGTGCCCGACGATCAGGTGCGCGCCGGCCTCCTTCATCTCCGCCGTCGTGCCCCGCTTCATCGCCAGCTCGCCCAGCGGGTACTCCCACAGCCCGGCCGAGCGCACCTTCACCACGAAGTCGCGGTCGGCCTCGGTCAGCGGCCCGAACTGGGTGTTCGCGATGACCCGGGAGGTGTTCGTCGCGGTGTTCTGCACACCGAGCATCGCGGGATAGGCGAGCGCACCCAGGGTCAGAGCCAGCGCCCCGCCCACGAATACGGTCCCGGCGGTGCGGCGGGGGATGGGCACGGTGCCTCCTGGATGTCGGTGCGTTCGCTGCCAGGAGGTACGGACGGGGCGGCCCGTTTCATCATTGCACTGGGTAAATCTTGCACATGGCTGTGTGTTCCCTGTCACACCGGCGGGCGCGTTCGCCGGTGCGACAGGGGCGGCGGCGGTGAGCGTGATCCGTACGTGATCGGCGTCCCGTAGCCTCCGCTTCCATCGGGGGCCCACGGGGGTGGGCAGGACGGGGGAAACACATGACCCAGCGACGGCGCGCGGCGGTACCGGCACTGATCGGCGGACTGGTGCTCACGGCACTGCTGTGGTGGGCGGGGGCGAGCGCGCACGCGCTGCAACTGCCGGGCGCCACCTCGGTGTTCGGCACCCGCACCGCGGAGATCGGACGCTGGCTCACTCCATGGTCGTACGACCACCCGGGCTCGGCGCAGTACGCGGCGGGCGGGGTGAGCGGGACCGGCACCGACTACCGCGAGCTGTACGAGACCGCGCTCCAGATCCGGTACTGCACGGTCTTCGCCCTCTTCGTGGCCGGGGCGTTCTTCCTGCTGCGGTGGCTGCCGCCGGTGCGCGGCCGGACGATGGCCGCGCTGCTCGCGGTGTGGACCTGGGGCCTGGTGGCCGGAACCCTGGCGGTGACCGTCTCCGCGCCCTGGCTGATCGCCTCGCAGGGCCGCGGCAGTTACCGCTTCCTGCCGCAGCTCGCCTCGGCGATCTCCGGCGGGCGGCAGATCCTGGTGGTGACCGCGCTGGCCGCGGCGGCGGTGACGGTGCTCGTGGCCCGGGTCGCCGTCAAGGGCGAGGAGCCGCCGCCGCGCCGGACCGTCCCGGCCCGCGCCGCCCGCCTCGCCGCCACCGCCGGGACCCTGATGACCGCGGTTTCCCTGGTGGTCCTCTCCCACCAGTCGGTCGCCGCCGCCCTCCAGACGGCGCCGCTGGGCACCGGCCGGTTCGACGAACCGGGGGAGCTGCTGCGCCAGTGGCTGCTGCTCGGCGCCTGGACGACGCCGACGGCCGACGGGTTCGGCGACTGGCTGCTGTACCGCGCCGCCGACGTGCTGCTGCTCGTCGTCGTGTGGTGGGCGCTGCGCCTGCTTCCCGGACTGCTCGTCCGGGCCACCGTCCCGGCGCTGGCGGTCTGCGGGGTCTGCGCGACCGTCCTCGGGCTGCTGGCGAGCCAGGCGCTGCGGATGGTGATCGAGGAGGCGCGGCTCGGCTCGGACCTGCTCTACCTCACCGCAGGGCTCGGCGGCGGCGTCACCGCCGCCCTGGTCTGGGGCCTGGCGGCGGGCGCCGTGACCGCCGTGACGCTGCGGTTGACGGCCGGCCGCGCGGAGCCGGCCGCCGCCACGACCGCCGACGCCGACGAGGCACCCGCCCGGCCCTGAGCGCCCTGAGCCCTGCGAGCGTCCTGAGCAGGCACGCCCCCGGGCCTTTCCGGGTGCGCGCCGTAATCTCAGAGCCTTCTGATTTCGCGTCGTTAGCGTCCGGCCCATGGTGCGCGATTACCTGATCATCGGGGCCGGACCGGCCGGACTTCAGCTCGCCGCTCTGCTGGAACGCGAGGGACGCGACTACGTCGTCCTGGAGCGCGGGAGCGGCCCGGGGACGTTCTTCACCCAGTACCCCCGGCATCGACAGTTGATATCGATCAACAAGGTGAACACCGGATACACCGACGCGGAGCTCGCCCTCCGCATGGACTGGAACTCGCTGCTCAGCGACGACCCGGAGCTGCTGCTCACCCGCTACACCGACGAGTACTTCCCGCGCGCCGACGACCTGGTGCGCTATCTCGCCGACTACGCGGACCGCACCGGCGCCCGCGTCAGGTACGGCACGGAGGTCGTCCGGGTCTCCCGTGCGGAGGACGGCTTCGACGTCCTCGACGACAGCGGGCGGACCTGGCGGGCGCGGCGCCTGGTGGTGGCGACCGGCGTCTCCCGGCTCAACGTACCGCCCATCCCGGGCATCGAACTCGCCGAGCGCTACGACGACTTCGACACCGACCCGGCCTCCTTCACCAACCAGCGGGTGCTGATCGTCGGCAAGGGCAACTCCGCGTTCGAGACCGCCGACTCCCTGCTGCACAAGGCCGCCGTCATCCACGTCGCGGGACCGCACTCGCTCAAGATGGCCTGGAAGACGCACTTCGTCGGGCACCTGCGCGCGGTGAACAACAACTTCCTGGACAGCTACCAGCTCAAGTCGCAGAACGCGGTCCTCGACGGCACCGTGGAGAGCGTCGAGAAGGAGCACGACGGCGGCTACCGGGTGGTCTTTCGCTACGCCAGGACCGTGGAACGGCTCCGCGAACTGCGCTACGACCGGATCATCCTGGCCGCCGGCTTCCGCTTCGACGCCTCCGTCTTCGACGAGAGCTGCCGCCCCGCGCTCGTCATCGACGACCGGTTCCCGGAGCAGAGCTCCGCCTTCGAGTCGGTGAACGTGCCGGACCTGTACTTCGCCGGCACGCTGACCCAGCAGCGGGACTTCAAGAAGTCCACCAACGGCTTCATCCACGGCTTCCGCTACGGAGCGCGCGCCCTGCACCGTATCCTCGGCGCCCGCTACCACGACGCGCCCTGGCCGGAGCATCCGGTCGCCGCGGAGCCGGACGCGATCGCCGACGCCGTCGTCGCCCGCGTCAACCGCTCGTCCGGCCTGTGGCAGCAGTTCGCCTTCCTCGGGGACGTCGTGGAGGTGGACGGGGACCGGGCCACGTACCGGGAGGAGGTGCCGCTCGCCTACATCGCCGACGGCCATCTCGGCCCCGCCGCGCACCGGTTCGTCGTGGACCTGGAGTACGGGCCCGACCACGACCACGTCGACCCCTTCGACGCCACCGTGGAGCGGGTCGCCGAGAACGACGCCGAGCACGCCATGGACTCCACCTATCTCCATCCCGTCGTACGCCACTACCGAGACGGCGTCCTGGCCGGCACCCACCACCTGGCGGAGAACCTGGAGAACGACTGGGACATCCCGGCCGTCCACCAGCAGCCGCTCAGCGCGTTCGTGAAGTCCTGCCTTGGCTGAGCAGTTCCCCGGCGGCGTCCTGGACCTCCTCGCCGCGGCCGGTGACCGCCCGGTGTTCGAGCACGCCGACCGGGCGGTCACCGGGTCACAGCTCCTCGCGCTGGTACGGCGGGTCACGGCCGGGCTGCGGCAGCGGGGCGTCGGGCCCGGCGACGGCGTGGCGCTGCTGCTCGGCGTCAGCCCCGAGGCGTTCGCCGCGGTGATCGCGGCCCACACCGTCGGCGCCCGGGTCGTCGGCGTACGTCCCGGCCTGACCGAGCGCCAGCGCGCACACCTCCTCGCGGACACGGCGTTCACGGTCACCGATGCCACCGACGGCACGGACACGGCGTCCACGGTCACCGATGCCACCGGCGGCACGGGACGGCAGACCGGGGTCCTCGCGCTCGACGACCTGCTGGCCACCGCCGACGACGGGATCCGCCCGCCGGTGTCGGCCAGGCCGCAGGACGTCGCCCGGCTCATCCACACCAGCGGCAGCACCGGCGTCCCCAAGGCGTGCGCCCAGACCTACGCGGCGATGACCGCCGCCTGGGCGCTCCGCCCGGAGGCCTGGCCGCCCGCGATCCGTGAACTCGCCGCCCGCCTGGACCGGTTCCTCGTCTTCGGCACCCTGGCGAGCCAGGTGATGCTGGAGTACGGGCTGCTGACGCTCGCCGCGGGCGGCACCCTCGTCACCGCCGACCCGCCGGCGTTCCCGGACGCCCTCGTGCGCCACCGGGCGACCGCGAGCGTCATCACGGTCGCCCGGCTGACGCGGCTCGTGGCGAGCCAGCGCGAGTCCCCCGTGGACCTCGGCTCCCTGCGCGCGCTGATGGTGTCCGGGTCCCCGCTGGACCCGGGGCGGCTGCGCGAGGCCGCCGACGTGCTCGGACCCGTTGTCTTCCACGGGTACGGCCAGACCGAGACCGGCATGATCTCCATGGCCGTGCCGGGGGAGGTTCCGGGTTCGCTGGGTGTGCCGCCCGTCGACCTGGAGGTGCGGGACGCCTCCGGCCGCCCCCTGCCGCCGGGCAGCGACGGCGAACTGTTCGTCCGCACCCCGGGGCAGGCGTCCGGCTACTGGGGCGAACCCGGCCTCACCGCCGAGGTGTTCACCGACGGCTGGGTCCGCACCCGCGACCTCGGGCGGCTCGACACCGAGGGCCGCCTGTGGCTCACCGGCCGGACCCGCGACGTGATCATCGTCAACGCCGACGTCCACTACGCCGGGCCCATCGAGCGGCTCCTCGCCACCCACCCCGCGGTGGCGGAGGCGTACG
The DNA here is from genome assembly GCF_042732375.1 of Streptomyces sp. NPDC059785. NCBI lineage: Bacteria > Bacillati > Actinomycetota > Actinomycetes > Kitasatosporales > Streptomycetaceae > Streptomyces > Streptomyces sp. NPDC059785. The sequence goes on along the minus strand of NZ_JBHWHV010000043.1, from coordinate 40,902 downwards.
TCGTCGCCGTCCCGGACGACACCACCGGCGAGGCCGTGCACGCCTTCGTGGTACCCGCCGGCGGTCAGGCCCCGGAACTCGGCGCCCTGCGCGCCCTGGTGACGGCGGACCTCGGCGAGGCATCCGCCCCCACCAGCCTCACCGTCATCGCCGAGGCCCCCCTCACCCCGGCAGGCAAGCCGGACAGACGCCGCCTGGCGAAGGGCGGTTGACGGCGGACACGGCAGGGCCCCCTCGGCACGTGCCGAGGGGGCCCTGCCGTGTTACTCGACCTCCGCCGCGACGGCCGCCGGCGGCCGGTCCTGTGCCTGCTCCCCCCGTCGCCGCTCACGCCGGTCGATCAGGGCGAGCAGGGGGGTCGCCATCACGGTGGTGACGATGGCGACCACGACCAGGGCGCTGAACATCGCCTGGGTCACGATGCCCGCCGCCAGGCCGAGGTTGAGGGCGATGAGCTGCATCAGGCCCCGGGCGTTCATCAGGGCTCCGACCCGCAGCGCGACCGGGTTCGGCTCTCCGGCGGCGCGGGCGGCCAGCCAGCAGGCGCCGAACTTGCCGATGACGGCGGCCAGTACGCACCCCGCGGTGAACAGCAGCACCGGGCCCGAGCCCAGCATCGTGAAGTCCGTGTTCAGCCCCGAGTAGGTGAAGAACAGCGGCAGGAACACCCGGCCCACCGGCTGGAGCGTCTCCACCGTGCGGTCGAGCTGCTGCGAACGCGGGAAGACCAGGCCCAGGCAGAAGGCGCCGAACACCGCGTACAGACCGACCTCGTCGGTGTACCAGGCCACCAGGAACAGCACGCCGACCAGGGAGAGGAGCAGGCTCTCCGGCGCGGCCCGCTCGGCCAGCAGGACCGTACGCTGCCGTACGCGCACCATCACCGCCAGCACCACGATCAGCCCGAAGCCGCCCGCGACGGCCAGCGACACCAGACCCGCGCTGCCGCCCGCGATGCTGAACACCCCCGCGAGCAGGATCCACGCCACCGCGTCGTCGACGGCGCCGGCCCCCAGCGAGAGCGATCCGTGCCGGGTGCCCGCCAGGTTCTGCTCCGCGATGATCCGGGCCAGCATCGGGAACGCGGTCACCGCCAGCGCCACCCCGACGAACAGCGCCGACACCGTCAGCGACACGTCCGGGGCCAGGGCGCCGGTCCGCTCGCCCGCGATGACGATCAGCAGGATGCCGAGCACCACCGGCACCACCACACCGGCCGCGGAGACAAGCCCGGCGGGCCGGGCGACCCCGCGCAGCCGGTCGACGCTGAAGTCCCAGCCGACGTGGAACATGAACGCGACGAGGCCGATCTGCCCCACCACGTAGAGGATCGGGCGCAGGTCCTGCGGGAAGAGGCCCGACTCGACGCCCGGCAGCAGGGCACCGAGCACCGAGGGGCCCAGGACGACACCGGCGAGCATCTCGCCGACCACGGGCGGCTGCCCGGCCATCTGCAACAGCCGGCTGACGGCCCGGCAGACGACCAGGATGACCACGACAGCAAGGAAGAACGCGGGGGCGAGGTCCGTAGGACTCATCAGCTCTTTCCTTCCGGGTGGGGGACCGGGCAGCGCCCGGCCGGATGCGGAGCGGATTCCGGCTGCTGTGCGAAGTAGCGGGTCGCCGGCGCCTGCCGGCGGGCGTGCAGCACCATGACCGTGCCGAGGACGAGCTGCCGCACGCCCCGCGTGACGTCCTCGACGCCGTCCCGCAGCCGGACGAACCGGCGCAGCGCGGCCAGGCGCCGTCCGGCGGGCAGGCCGCGCGGGATCAGCAGGCAGGGCGCGCGGTGCGGGTTGGAGCGGGTGTGCGAGGCCGTCGAGTCGAGCCGGAAGCGGTCCAGCACCTCGCGGACGGCGGCGCGCAGCACGAGCGGGGACAGCCGCCAGGCGGGGCAGGGACGGTTCGCCGCCACGCCGAACGGGATGTGGTGGGCGTCCTTGGCCGACAGGGTGCTCCAGCGGTCCGGGTCGAAGGCGTCGGGCCTGTCGTACCCGGTGGCGTGGTAGTCGGGATAGCTGAAGCAGACCACGGACCCGGGAGGCAGCGTGGTGTCCGCGTCGAGCGGGATCTCGCCCGTGGTGATGCGGTGCGCGATGCCGAACAGCGGATAAAGGCGCATCGTCTCGTCGAGGACGTGCGAGAGGTACCGGTCGTCCCCGGGATCCGCGGCCAGCCGCCGCTGCACCTCCGGGTGGCGGGCCAGCGCGAGCAGGACGTGCGCGGTCGCCTCGGAGAGCTGCACGACGGCCGTGTTGAACATCGTCCCCTGGAGATAGTGCACCTGCTCCGGCAGCGACAGCGAGGGCGGCAGCTCGTGCTTCACGTCCCCGGCCGCCACCCGCTCGCGCAGATACGCCGTCAGCCGCGCCCGGCGCCTCGGATGGCGCAGCCCGGTGCACTTCAGGGCGCTGATCACGTCCTCGGCGTGCGCGGTGATCAGCTCCCGGGCACGCGGCGGGCACGGCTCCTGGAACACCAGCTCGTAGGCGAACTCGGCCCACGCGGGCATCACCAGGTCGCGCAGCCGGACCAGGCTGATCCGGCCGGCGGGGAGGGTGTCCAGGACGCGGGCGACGGCGCGGCCCGCCGCCGCCGTGACGTCGGCCGAGGACCCGGCCAGGATGCGCCGCGTCGCCGCGGCCACCTCCTCGTAGCGCTCGCCCGGTTCCAGATGCTCCTGGTGCACCTCGGGCCCGGGGGAGAGCCAGTACCAGAACAGGTCGGACAGGCCCGCGCCCGCGCTGCGCCCGTCCGCGGCCGGATGGGCGTAGACCCGCTCGAACACCTCGGGTCCGTGCGCGGCGCCCGGCAGGGTCACCGCCCTGTCGCCGTTGACCTTCTCGAAGATGCGCACGCGCAGGGCCACCACACCGCGCGGCAGCCACCACGTGTCCTGCTTCGGGCCGCCGCTCACCACGTACCGCCCCTCGCCCCTGACCACCTACGGTCCCTCACCACGTACCGTCCTTCCGGACGACCATGTCCGTCGTCAGATCGGCGTTGCGGCGCCCGCCGCACAGGGCGAGCGTGTGGTCGTACGCGTCGCGCAGCGTGGCGAGGACCCGCCGGACCCCGGCCTCGCCCTCGGCGGCCAGGCCCCACGCCACCGGGCGTCCGACGCCGACGGCGCGCGCGCCGAGGGCGAGCGCGACAGCGATGTCACCACCCCGGCGCACCCCGCCGTCCAGCAGCACCGGAACCCGGTCCGCGACGGCCCCGGCGACCGCGGGCAGACAGTCCACGGCCGCCGGTACGGCGTCGCACTGGCGGCCCCCGTGGTTGGAGACGAGCACCCCGGCCGCGCCGTGCTCCACGGCCAGCCGCGCGTCCGCCGGGTGCAGAACCCCCTTCACCAGTACGGGAAGCGAGGTCATGCGGGTGATACCGGCGAAGTCCCGCCAGGTCACCGCCGGGGACATGGGGATGTCGGTGAGGCCGCCGGGCGGCGCCCCCGGCAGGTCGCGCATGTTCTCGGCGGCGTAGCCGGGCGGCAGATCGGTGAACCCGTTGCGCAGGTCCCGGGTGTGCCGGCCGAACACCGGCGAGTCGACGGTGACCACCAGCGCCGTGCAGCGCGCCCCCTCCGCGCGCCGCACGAGCGCCTCGGTGACCTCCGGCCGGGGGTGCGGATAGAGCTGGAACCACACCGCCGGATCGGGGGCCGCCTCGCGGGCCGCCGCGACGACCTCGGCGACCGCCGTCGTCGCGGCCGTCCCCGTCACCAGGACGGCGCCCTCGGCCGCGGCGGCCCGCGCCGTGGCCCGCTCGCCGTCGGGATGCAGCAGCCGGTGGAACGCGGTCGGCGCGACGAACACCGGCGATGCCCGCGGCGCGCCCGGCAGGTCGACGGCGGTGTCCCGCCGCTCGGCGCCGCTCAGTACCCGGGGCAGCAGCGCATACCGGTCGAACGCCGCCTCGTTCGCGGCCACGACACGTTCCTCGCCCGCCCCGCCCGCCACGTAGTCGTAGTGGGCGGGATCCAGCGACTGCCGTGCCTTGTCGTGCAGTTCGCGAAGGGTCACGGTGCCACCGGGGCGCCCGTGTCACGGCGGGCGGTGAGGAACGCGCGCAGCGGGGCGCGGTGGACCTCCTCGCTGTCCCACTCGTTCTCCAGGTTCTCCGTCAGGTGGTGCTCGGCGACGAAGCCGCCGCCCTGGTACCAGCGGACGACCGGATGCAGATAGCGGCCGTCGAGACCGGCCACGTCCTGCTGTGACTTGCGGCCCGCGGTGACGTCGAAGGGATCCACCTTGTCGTGGTCCTCGCCGTACTCCAGGGTGATCACCGCGTGCGCGGCCACCGCGCCGAACTCCCCGGCGCGCACGGTGTCCGGGACGTGGCCGACGGGCACCTCCTCGGCGTAGCGCAGGGAGCCGTCCGGGCCGAGCAGCAGCAGATCGCCGAGGACGCCGAACTGCTGCCACAGCGCGGAGGACCGGTTGACGCGCGTGATCACCGCGTCGACGGCCCGCTCCGTGGCGTCCCCCAGCTCCGTCACCGGCCACGCCTCGCCGTGGTGCCGCTGCCGCAGCGTCCGGTACAGCGAGCGGACCGTGTACCGGAACCCGTGGATGAAACCGGTCGTGGCCTTCTTGAAGTGCGGGCCCTGCATCAGCGTCCCGGCGAAGTACAGACCGGGTACGTTCACCGACTCGCCGGCCGGTGTCAGGTCCGGGAAACGGCCGTCGACCACGAGGTCGGGCCGGCAGGTGTCGTCGAAGAACGACGCGTCGAACCGGAAACCGGCGGCGACGATCACCCGGTCGTAGTGCAGATCCTTGACGACCTCGTTCACCCGCTCGAAGGCGACGGGCACGGCGAAGCCGTCGCCCTCCCGGCGGATCTCCACGACCCGGCCGTCCAGCAGCGCGTTCTGCGACTTGAGCTGGTAGCTGTCCAGGAAGTTGTTGTTCACCGCGCGCAGATGGCCGACGTAATGCGTGCGCCAGGCCAGTTGCAGCGAGCCGGAGCCGACGACGTGGATGACCGCCGCGTTCTCCATCAGGCCGTCGGCCGTCTCGAAGGCGGAGTTGCCGCGCCCGATGACCAGCACCCGCTGACCGGTGAAGGACTCCGGGTCGGGGTCGAACGAGACGTAGTTCTCGGCGAGTTCGATGCCGGGGATGTCCGGCACGTTCGGCAGCGAGACCCCGGTGGCGACCACCAGACGCCGGGCCTGCCAGGTCTCCCCGTGCTCTGCGGTGACGGTGAAACTCCCGTCCGCGTCGCGGGAGACGCCCGTCACGGCGGTGTCGTACCGCACCCGCGCCCCGGTCCGCTTCGCGAAGTCCGCCAGATAGCGGACTAGGTCGTCGGCCGGCGGGAAGTAGCGCGGGCTGTACCGGGTGAACAGCAGCTCCGGATCGTCGCTCAGGATGGAGTTCCAGTCCATCCGCAGCCGCAGCTCCGGGTCGTCGTACCCGGTGTGCACCTTGTTGATCGAGATGAGTTGGCGGTGCCGGGGGAACCGCGTGAAGAACGCGCCGGGTACGCTGCCGCGTTCCAGGACCACGTAGTCCGCACCGTCACGCTCCAGTGAGGCGGCGAGCTGTAGTCCCGCGGGCCCCGCTCCGATGATCAGGTAGTCGTGCGCCATGGCCCGGAAGCTATCCACCGGTTTTCAGAGCGCTCTGAGATTCCCCGCCTACGTTCGCGAGGGTGCTCACCACCACGGACACCACCCCGGACACGCCCACGGACGGCATCACGCTCACCGGCCCCCTGGACACGGCCGACCTGCGCCGCGCCGCCGCACCGCTCACCGTCTTGGTGGACGACGAGGCCCGTACGCGCGTCGGCCGCGGCCGGAGCTTCTTCCACGCCCTGCGGCACGGCGAAGGCGCCGGGGAGCGCAGGATCTACGGCGCCGACACCGGCTTCGGCGCGCTCGTCGGGTACGCGGGGCGGGCCGACGAGGCCGACCAGTGCGACAACACCCTGGCGCACCTCGGCGCGGGCCAGGGCCCCGACCTGCCCCAGGAGATCGTGCGCGGCGCCCTGCTGCTGCGCACCCGGTCCCTCGCCCAGGGCTACTCGGGGGTGTCCGCCGAGGTCGTCGACCGGCTCGCCGCGATGTTCGCCACGACGTTCTCGCCCGCCGTCCCCCGCTACGGCTCCGTCGGCGCGAGCGGCGACCTGATCCCGCTCGCCTACGCCACCCAGGCGCTGCGCGGCCGCGGCCACGCCTACCTGGACGGCCACCGCCTGCCCGCCGCCGACGCGCTGACCGCCGCCGGGCTCACCCCGCTCGCCCTGGACGGCCGCGACGCCCTCGCCCTCGTCAACGGAACCTCCGTCACCACCGCCGCCCTGGCCCTGGCCCACGACACCGTCCGCGCCGCGCACCGTTCGCTCACCGCCCTGACCTGCCTGCTGGCGGACCTCCTCGGCTGCGACCCCGGCTTCCTCGACGAGGACCTGCTGCGCGCCTACGGCCACCCCGGCGCCATCGACGTCGGCGCGCGCATGCGGTACACGCTCACCGGCCTGACGCCCTCCGGCACCCGGCCGCTCCAGGAGCCGTACAGCATCCGCTGCGCCCCGCAGCTGCTCGGCGCGGCGGAGGACGCGCTGCGCTACGTGGACGGCGTGGTCGCCGCGGACCTGGCCGGGGTCACCGACAACCCGCTGTTCTTCCCCGGCGACGACCTCGGCGACGGCGGCGGGGGCGGGGTCTGCGAGAGCGACGGCGACGGGGGTTTCGCGGCCGGTGACGGGGGTCTCGCGGACGGCCGTGCCTGCGCGGGCAAGGTGGTGCACGGCGGGAACTTCTTCGGGCAGCCCGCCGCGTTCGCCGCCGACCTGCTCGCGAACGTCACCGCCCAGCTCGGCAACCTCGCCGAGCGTCAGCTCGACCTGCTGGTGGACCCGGCGCGCAACGGCGGGCTGCCGCCGATGCTCGCCACCGCGCCGGGCGCGCAACACGGCCTGCAAGGCGTGCAGTTGGCGACCACCGCGGTCGTCGCCGAGATCCGCCGCGCCGCCACCCCGGCCGGGATGCAGAGCCTGCCGACCAACCTGCACAACCAGGACGTCGTCCCGTTCGGCACCCAGGCCGCCCTGCGCTCCTACGACACGGCGGAACTGCTCGGCCTGCTCTGCGGTTCGCTCGCGCTCGGCCTGCGCCAGGCCGCGCACGTCGGCGCCCGCCGCCCCACCGCGTCCCGGTGCGGCGTACTCCTGGACGCCCTGACCGACGAGATCCCGCCCGTCGACCCGGACCGCCCACTGGACGCCGACGTGCGCGCCGCCGCGCAGCTGCTCACGGGCGACCTGCTGTGACCGGCGGGGCGGGCGCGGGCGCGGGCGGGACGGTCCCTGTCCCGCGCCCGCCACGGTCGCCGGTCACCGGACGTGGCCGGGCGCGCGGCGGTACGCACGTCGGCGTCCGTCGGGTCCGCCGGGTCTGTCCGGTTCGCCGGTCAGGGGTGGCCCGCCTCGACGGCGGGCTCGGGGGCCGCGGTCGGCGGGGTCCGCGCGGGCGGGGCCGCGCACTCCGGGAGCCGGATGGTGAACCGGGCGCCGCGTCCGGGATGGCCGGTGGCGGCCACCGTGCCGCGGTGGCTCGTGACGACCTCGCGCAGCAGCGCGAGCCCCAGCCCGTACCGGCCGCCGTCACCGCCCCGGTGGAACCGTTCGAACAGCCGGTCCGCCTCGGCCGGTTCGAAACCGGACCCGGTGTCCGCGACGGTCAGCGCGACCATGGCACCGGAGCGCGCGAGGGCCACCTCGATCCGCCCGTCCGCCGGGGTGTGGCTGATCGCGTTGGACAGCAGCTCACCGACCGCACGGCGCAGCGCCGACTCGATCCCGTCGACGAACAGCGACTGCGACGGCCCCTCCACACTGACGGTGAGACCGGCGTCCCGCGTACGGTCCGTCTCCTCGGCCACCACCGACCGGGCCAGCGCCACCAGATCCACCGGCCGGCGCTCCGCGGGACTGGCCGGTCCCCGCGCGAGACTCGCGGACAGCAGCAGGTCGTCCAGCACCTCGCCGAGCCGCCCCGCCGAACCGACCAGACGGGCCAGCCCCTCGCGGTGCGGGGCGGGCAACTCCTCGGCAGTCGCCTGCCGCGCCAGGAGCTGGGCCCGCGTGTACACCTGCGTGACCGGGGTGCGCAGCTCGTGACTGGCGTCCGTGACGAAGCGGCGCTGCCGGGTCAGCGCCTCCGCCAGCGGCGCCACCGACAGCCGCCCGAGGACCAGGCCGGTCACGGCCGCGGCGACCAGCCCCACCGCCTCGGCGACCCCCAGCGCGAACCACAGGTTGCGCCGGTCGGCGAGCTGGTAGCGCAGATCGAACACCGCCTGCACCACGGTCCCGTCCGCCCTGGCCCGCGTGCTCACCAGATAGACCGTGCCGTGCCGCCGTACGCTGCGCTCCACGGCGTCCTGGGTGCGGCGCACCTCGTCCACGTCCGCGCGCACCGGGAACCCGGCCGGGGCGTTCGCCAGCGGGGTCACACCGGGCGCGTACAGCCAGGTGCACACCGGGGGGCTCGACAGATCGCCGCGCGCCGCGCCGTACCGCAGCTCCCGCCACACCTGGTCGTTCTGCGCGTGGGTCATCACCGTGTCCGCGACACCGCCGACGACCGTGATCAGCAGCGTGATGATCGCGCCGGTGATCACCGCGATCCGCAGCCGCGCCCGGCGCACCACCGCCCACTCCGCGTACGCCGACGATCTCACAACGCCCCCAGGCGGTAGCCGAGTCCGCGTTCCGTGCGCACCACCTGCCGGCCGAGTTTGCGGCGCAGGTAGTAGACGTAGGTGTCGACGATGGACGTGGCGGGCGCCTCCTGGAACACCGTCCGGCGCAGCTCCGCCCGCGAGTACACGGTGTCGGGGCGCGAGGCGAGCACCCACAGCAGCGCGAACTCCCGCGCGGCGAGCGCGATCCGCTCGCCGCCGGCCAGCTCGACCTCGCGGTCACCGACGTGCAAGTGCGCCGCTCCGATTCTCAGCACGTCGGTGACGTCGAGCCCGCGTCGGCACAAGGCTCTTAATCGGGCGCTGAGTTCATCCAGCTCGAAGGGCTTGACGAGGTAGTCGTCCGCCCCCGCGTCGAGACCGTCGACCCGGTCGTGCAGGGTACCCATCGCCGTCAGCATCAGCACCGGCGTGCGCACCGCGCGGGACCGCAGCCGGCCCAGCAGATCGACGCCGTCCAGCCCCGGCAGCCGCCGGTCGACGACGAGCACGTCGTACCGCCGGGTGAGGCCGCGGTGCAGGCCCTGCTGGCCGTCGGTCGCGATGTCGACCGCGTACCCCTCGTCCCGCAGCACGCCGGAGAGCATGGTCGCCAGCTCCCGGTCGTCCTCTACCAGCAGCAGCCGCCAAGGATCACGCACCTGTTGTCGCGCCACTGTCCCTAACCCCTCACCCCCCGTGATGCCCGTCGACGCCCGTGCGTGACGCGGGATCCCCGGCCACACAGGGAGGGCGCGGCCGAACGCGGATTCGATCGGCGTGATCACGCTAGCGCGGCACCTCACAGGAATTCCCCAAGAAAGAGAACTGCGGTCCGTTTTCCGATTTGCGTCCGGGCCCGTACACGCCCATGTGTACGGGCCCGGACCGGACTCCGCACGTAACCGGGCCCGCCCGTCCGCCCGTTGTACGCACGTAAGGGCATGCCACACGTACGGCAAGGGGGTCGTGGTCCATGGTGAACAGAGCGGAACCCCAGGCGTCCGGCAGTCTCAGGGCGTTCGGTGCGGCACTGAAGGTGTTCAGGGAACGGTCCCTGCTCACCCAGGAACAACTCGCCGAACGGCTCAGCTACTCGCTCGCCTCGGTCGCCTCCGTCGAGCAGGGCAGGCGGATGCCGACCGCGCACTTCGTCGAGCGCGCGGAGGAGGTACTGGAGTCGTTCGGCGTGCTGCGGGCGGTGGCCCGGCACGTCGGCCGGCAGCGGGGACTGGCCGTCTGGTTCCGGGAGTGGGCACAACTGGAGGAGACGGCGGTCGGACTGAGCACCTATGAGTGCCGGGTGGTACCCGGACTGCTCCAGACCGAGGCGTACACCCGGGCGGTGATGCTCAACGTGCCGCCCCCGCCCACCGAGGAGCAGCTGACACAGCGGATGACCGCGCGGCGGGCCCGGCAGGAACTGCTGCACCGCGAGCCGCCGATCGCGTTCAGCTTCATCATCGAGGAGTCGGTACTGCTGCGGCACACGGGCGGGGAGGAGGTCACCCGGGAGCTGATCGACCATCTGCTGGAGTGCACGGAGTTGTGGAACGTGGAGCTTCAGATCATGCCTGTGCGGCAGCCGCATCATGCGGGGACGGATGGGCCGATGCGGCTTCTGGAGACACCGGAAAGGGAGTGGCTGGGCTACTCGGAGGGACAGAAGACCGGGCAACTCATCACCGACCGGGAAGCGGTCAGCGTCATGCAGATGCGCTGTGCCAAGATGCGCTCACAGGCCCTGTCCCCAGCGGACTCGGCGGAGTTGTTGCGGCGTATGCGAGGAGCGCTATGAGCGGCGTGAGCGAACTGGACTGGTTCAAGAGCAGCTACAGCGGGTCCGAAGGTGACGATTGCGTGGAGGTTGCGCACGGCCCCGGGGTGGTCAATGTGCGTGACTCCAAGGCCGAGGAAGGACCGCGGTTCGCCGTCTCCCCGTCGGCCTGGGGTGACTTCCTCGGACACCTCGCCGACTGAGGCGTACTGAGGCGTACCGAGGTGTCAGCCTCGGTTCGTCAGGTCCGTCGTGATGTGCAGGCGGATGTACGTGTCGGCCCGCCGAGGTCGCCGGACCGACGCGGGTCGGTCCGTCGGCGGCTTCCCCGAGCCGGGCGACGGCCGGGGGAGGGAGTCGGCACAGGCCGTGGTGCGCGGCCCCGGCGACGGTCGCCCGGGTGGCGAAGACCAGACCGTCCTGCTCGGTCCGGGTGTCCGCGCAGGACGCCCCCGACCTCGCCATCCAGGAGAAAACGGCCGGCGCGGTCGCGCCCACCGGGTCGGGCGAGCCGCCGAGCCGTGCCCGCGCCGCCCGGTCCGGTACCGACCGGGTCCGGTACCGCCCGGTCCCGTATCGCCCGTCACCTCCCGGTATCCCTTGCGTTCCTTCTCCGCCGCCGTCCTCGCCACGTACGCGGTGGCCTCCTCCGGCGTGGCGGACTCCTTCACCTGGGTCCGCCCCCGTCGCGCAGACCCGGCCCTCACCCCTGTCGACCCTCCGGATCCGGCCCGGCCGTCAGGGCCGGGACCGCCCCGACCCCCTGACCTGGGGATCCGTCGTCCGAGTGCACGCAGGGAACAGTTAGGGTGCACGGAGGGGCAAACGACCATCAGCGGCGTCGACGGAGACCGGCCGTGGCAGGTGAGCGCGGACGGAGCGGGTTGCGGGAGATGTCAGGAGCAGGCGGTCCGCTGTCCCGTAGCGGTCTGCGCGGCCGGGAGGCCGAGCTGGCGGAGCTGGCGGAGCTGATCGCCTCCGTGGCCCGTACCGGAAGCGGCGGACTGGCCCTCGTCCGGGGCGAACCGGGCATAGGCAAGAGCACGCTGCTCGCCGAAGCGGTCGCCCAGGCACGGGCGGCGGGCTACTCGGCCGGCGCCGGCAAGGCCGACGAACTGCATCACATCGTGCCGCTCTCGTCGCTGGCGGCCTGCGTCCTGCACGGCGACCGGCCGCTGCTGTCCGGCGACGCCTTCGCCGATCTGGCCCGCCACCACGACCAGCGGATCTGGCTGGTGGAGCGGCTGGCGGAGGTGATCGAGGCCAGGGCCGGGAGCGTGCCGGTGCTGATCGCCCTGGACGACGTGCAGTGGGCCGACCCGCTGAGCCGGTTCGCCCTGCAACAGCTCCCGGCCCGGCTGCGGACCTCGCCGGTGCTGTGGCTGCTGGCCGGACGGCGCGAACCCGCGGGGCCCGCGGAGGAGATCGTCGCCGCCGCGACCGGCCACCTCCCGGCGACCACCGTGTCCCTGGGGCCGCTGTCCGGTACCGCCATCGCCCAACTGGCCGGTGACACCCTCGGAGCGGCCGTCGACGCACGCGTACGTGACCTGCTCGACGGAGCGGGCGGCAACCCGTTCCTGGCCGTCGAGATGCTCGCGGGACTGCGGACCGCCGGACGCGCCGGTACCCCGGACGACCTCGTGCCCCAGGGGCTCGTGGTCGGCGTACGGGGCAGGCTCAAGTCCCTGGACCCCGGCACCCTGCGCTTCCTCCAGATGGGAGCGGTCCTGGGCCGCCGTTTCGGCTTCCACGACGCCGCCGCGCTCTGCGGCGTTCCGGCCGCCGCACTGATCCCGGCGCTCGAGGAGGCCGTGCGCGCCGGACTCCTGGACGACGACGGCGACCACCTGGTCTTCCGGCACGACCTGCTGCGTCAGGCCGTCTACGCGGACATCCCGCCGTCCGCCCGAAAGGCGCTGCACCGGGAGGCCGCCCGCGGGCTCGTCACCGGCGGCGGCCGGGCGGTCGACGCGGTGCCGCACCTCCTCAGGGGAGCGCTGCCAGGGGACGAGGAGGCCGTCGAGCTGCTGCGGCAGGCCGCCGACGCCGTACTGCCGGTCACCCCCGGCCTCGCGGCCGACCTGATGACGCGCGCCCTGGAGCTCGTACCGTCGGCGCGTCCGCTGCGGTTCGCCGTGGGCGAGCAGGCGGTCCACTGTCTGACCCGGGCCGGGCGGAACCGCGAGGCCCTGGCGACGGGGGACCGGCTGCTCGCCGACCGGCCGCCGCCGGAGGAGTTCGGACGGTTGCAGGCCGCCGTCGGCGGAACGCTGTGGTCCATGGACCTCGCCGGCGAACTGCGCCGCCGCGCCGAAGCCGCCCTCGCCCTGGGAGGCGCCGCCCCGGAGACCGAGGCGCGGCTCGCCGGACTGCGTGCCCTGGCGATGTCCCGGGAGCACGATCTGGTCGCCGCGCGGGAGACCGGGGAGAGCGCGCTGCGCGCCGCCACCGCCGTCGGCGACCGGGAGGCGCACGTCCTGGCGCTGTCCGGGCTCGGCGAGATCGCGCAGAACGCGGGGGAGAACGCGATCGCGCTGGAACGCTTCGCCGCACTGAGCGCCATCGACGCCGCCTTCCTGCCCGAGGAGATCGTCGCGCACCTGCACATGGACGACTTCGAGGCCGGCGAACGGCTGCTCGGCCGGGCGACGGACGCCGGGGCGACCCGTCAGGCGATGCTGCTGTGGGCCCAGGGCCAGCACGACTGGGGGCTCGGGCGGCTCGACGACGCCGACGCCGACTTCGTGACCATGGAGCGACTGGAGGACGAGGTACGGGTCTGCGTGCAGCAGGTGAACGGGCGCGTGATCCGCTCCCGGATCGCCCTGCTGCGCGGCGACCGGGACGGCGCGCGGGACCACCTGGCCGCGGCGCGGGAACGGCTCGACGCCAAACCGAACCCGGGCAACACCGCAGCCGTACGTTTCCTGGAAGCCCTGCACGCCGAGGCCGACGGCGACACCGGCCTCGCCGTCGACAGGATCCGGCACGTGCAGCGGGAGGGGGCCTTCATGCGCTGGCGGCTGCTGCGCGACTCGGCCGGCTCCGCGGTGCGCATCGCCCTCGGCGGCGCGGCGCCCGAGCTCGCCGAGGACCTGGCCGCACAGGCGGAGGCGCACGCCGGACGCAACCCCGCCGTGCCGACCGCCGGCGGTGTCGCGGCCCAGGCCCGCGGGCTCGTGCGGAACGATCCGGTCACCCTCGCGCACGCCGTGGAACTGCTCGGCGCGAGCCCCCGCCCGCTGGTCCGGGCCGCCGCCCACGCGGATCTCGGCCGGGCACTGCTGGCCGCCGGCCGGGAACGGCAGGCGGTGGCCGCGCTGACGTACGCCCGTGACGCGTTCGCCGGGTCGGGCGCGCACGCCGAGGCGGCACGCCTGCGGCGCGCGCTGGAGGGTGCGGGGGCCCCTGGCGGTCGCGGTGCGGCGGCCGCACCGCGCCCCGTGCAGGGCTGGGGAGCGCTCACCCCCTCGGAGAGGAAGATCGCGCGCCTGGTCGCCCAGGGGCACACCAACCGGTCGGCCGCGGACCTGCTCGTCGTCTCCCCGCACACGGTCAACACCCACCTGACGTCCGTCTTCCGCAAGCTGTCGGTGAACTCCCGGGTCCAGCTCGCCAACCTGGTCATGGGCCTGCCCGACGACTGAGCGCGGCGCGGGTTGGTACGTTCACGCGATGCCGCGGCACGACCGGACGCGGTTGTCTGGGTCCTCGCCCAGTCAGCCGGAGGTCACCGGAAATGCACGGACCCAGCCCCGTACCGCCGACCGTCGTGCTGGTGCACGGTGCGTTCGCGGACGCCTCGTCGTGGGCGGGCGTCACCGGTTTCCTGCACGCCGCCGGACTGGCCGTGCGCGCCCCGGCGAACCCGCTGCGGGGACTGGCGCAGGACGCCGCCTGCGTCGGGAGCGCGGTGCGTGACCTCGGCGTCCCCGTGGTGCTGGTCGGCCACGACTACGGCGGCTCGGTCATCACCCAGGCCGCCGCCGACGCCGACAACGTCGTGGCGCTGTGCTACGTCGCGGCGTTCGGGCCCGACGCGGGCGAATGCGTCCTCGACGTCATGGACCGCTTCGCGCCCACGCCGGTGGCCGGCGCGACCGTCACCGCCGCCCTCCCCGCCCCGGCCGGCGGCGGCCGGGACCGGGAGCTGTACATCCGCAGGGAACGCTTCCCGCAGGTGTACGCCGCCGATCTGCCGCCCGCCGCGGGCAAGGTGCTGTCCGTGACGCAGCGCCCGATCGCCTGCACCGCCCTGACCGGCAGGTCGGGCCCGCCGGCCTGGGCGTCCAGACCGTCCTGGTACGCCATCGCGACCGCCGACCGGATGCTCAGCCCCACCGCCCAGCGCTTCATGGCCCAGCGCATGGCGGCCACCGAACACGTACTGGACGCCTCCCACGCCGTCGTACGGTCGCAGCCGGGCGCCGTCGCGGCGATGATCCGGGAGGCGGCCGGGCGGGGACGGTGACCGAGGAGGCGAGGCGGCCGGGCGGGGACGGTGACCGAGGAGGCGAGGCGGCCGGGCGGGGACGGTGACCGGAGCGGCGCCGACCACCCACGACGGGGCGCGAGTGCCGGTGCGTAAGATCCAACCAGGGCGACGGCACCCACCCACCCACCCACACAACCGACAGTCACTCGTTGAGGCACCAGCATGATTCCACCGGTCCGAAAACCGGCGCGGCGCATCGCCGCCCGCCTGACCGGGATCATGGCGCTGGTCCTGGCCATGACCGGGTGCGCCGGAGGCACCGGCGCGGGATCCGGCACCGGTGACGTCACCTCCATCACCGTGCTCGACTACTACACCGACCGGTCCGAGCACACCCAGTGGGGCGACATGCTCACCGCCTGCGGCAGGACCGCCGGGGTCCGGGTCGAGCAGACCAGCGTGCCGCCGGCCGCGCTCGTCCCCAGGGTTCTGCGGCAGGCGTCGTCCCGGACCCTGCCCGACCTGCTGATGCTGGACAACGCCGACGTGCAGCAGATCGCGCGGAGCGGCGCGCTGACCCCGCTGGACCGGTACGGCATCGACACCAGCGGCTTCGGCAAGGGCATCCTCTCGGCGGGCACGTACCGCGGAAAGGTGTACGGCCTCGCGCCCTACGTCAGCACGGTCGCCCTCTTCTACAACAAGGACATGCTCGCCGACGCGGGCGTCGCCGTACCGAGGACCTGGGACGAACTGAAGACCGCGGCGGCCGCGCTGACCGGTTCCGGGCACTACGGCATGGCGGTCGACGCGAGCGCCACCTTCGAGAGCAGCTGGCAGTACCTGCCCTTCCTGTGGTCCAACGGGGGACAGGAGAAGCGGCTGGACAGCCCGCAGGCCGTACAGGCGCTCCAGCTCTGGGTCGACCTGGTGGAGAGCGGATCCATGTCGAAGTCGGTGCTGAACTGGACGCAGGCCGACGTCCACGACCAGTTCGCCGCCGGCCGGACCGCTATGATGATCAACGGTCCCTGGCGGATCGCCGCCCTGGACAAGGACGAGAAACTGCACTGGGGGGTGGCGTCCGTGCCGGTCCCCCGGGCCGGGCAGAGCGCGATCACGCCGCTCGGCGGTGAGGTGTGGACCGTCCCGCAGAGCCCGTCCACGGCCCGGCAGAAGAAGGCCGCCGAGGTCCTCGCCTGCCTGAACACGTCCTCCAACATGCTCACCCTGGCCGAGCAGCACTTCACCGTGCCCTCCCGCGCCTCGGTCGCCGCCCGGTACGCCGAGGAGAACCCGTCGATGGCCGTCTTCGCCAAGAGCGTGGCGACGGCGCGGATCCGTACCGGCGAACTCGGCGTCAGGTGGCCCAAGGCCGCGACCGGTATCTACACCGCCATCCAGTCGGCACTGACGGGGGAGCAGACGGCGAAGGAAGCCCTCAGGCATGCGCAGCGCATCGCGACCGGTGACTGAGTCCACGGGGAAGCGACTGGCCCAGTGGGCCTTCGTCGTGCCCGCCGCGGCGTACCTGCTGCTGTTCTTCGGCTACCCGGTCGTCCAGAACGTCGTGATGAGCTTCCAGCGGTACACGACCACGACTTTTTACACGGGCGAGGCCCCGTTCGCCGGGCTCGGGAACTACTCGGCGGTCCTCGCCTCGGCCGCGTTCTCCAGAGCCGTGGTGGTCACCGCCCTGTTCACCGCCGGTTCGATCGCCGGGCAGTTCGTGCTCGGGCTGGCCCTGGCGCTGTTCTTCCGGCGCCGCTTCCCGCTCGGCGGCGTCCTGCGCGCCCTGCTTCTGCTGCCGTGGCTGCTGCCGCTGGTCGTCTCCGGCACCACGTGGAAATGGATGCTCGACCCCGACACGGGAGTCGTCAACACGGTGCTGCGCGCTCTCCATCTGTCGTCGGACGGCGTCCCCTGGCTGACCGGCACCTCACAGGCGCTGGTGTCGGTGATCCTGATCAACGTCTGGGTCGGCATCCCCTTCAACACCACGATCCTGTACGGCGGCCTCCAGGACATCCCCCCGCACCTGTACGAGGCCGCGCAGCTCGACGGCGCGGGACCCGTGCGGTCGTTCCGCCACATCACCTGGCCACTGCTGCGGCCCGTGGCGGGCGTCGTCCTGGTGCTGGACGTGATCTACACGGTCAAGGTGCTCGACATCATCCTCGTGGTGACGGGCGGCGGACCCGCGGGCGCCACACAGACCCTCGCTGCCCAGGCGTACGCGCTCTCCTTCGAGCAGTTCGAGTTCGGGCGCGGTGCCGTGCTGAGCAATGTGCTCATCGTCGTCTCGCTCGCGGCCGCCCTGATCCACCTCCGCGCCCAGCGCCGCGCGCGGACCTTCTGAGAGGCGGGTGCCGTGAAGCGCGTACGCGAGCGTGGTCCGCTGTCCACCGCCGCCGGGATCGCGATCCTCGCCGTGCTGCTGTTCCCCGTCTACTGGATGGTGAACGCCTCCCTCCAGCCCACGGGCAACACCCTGCGCGGAGGCTGGTTCCCCTTCCCGCCGGACTTCGGCGGCTACCGCCTCGCCCTGCGCGACCAGTGGCACGGCCTGGTCACCAGCATCGTGGTGGCGCTCGGCAGCGTGGTGCTCAGCCTCGCGCTCGCCGCGCCCGCGGCCTACGCGCTGGCCCGGTTCTCCCTGCGCGGCACCCGGCTCGTGCTGCTCGGGGTCCTGGTCACCCAGATGGTGCCGGGCATCGTCCTGGCCAACGCGCTCTACGGCGCCTACACCGACCTGGGGCTCCTGAACTCCTGCCTCGGGCTGATCCTCGCCGACTCCTCGACCGGCATCCCCTTCGCGATCCTCGTCCTGCACGCGTCCATGCGGAGCATCCCCGGGGAGATCATCGAGGCCGCGCGCGTGGACGGCGCCGGCCGGTGGCGCGTGCTGTGGTCCGTGGTCCTGCCGGTGAGCAGGAACGCCCTGATCACCAGCGCCGTCTTCACCTTCCTCTTCACCTGGAGCGACTTCCTCTTCGCCCTCACCCTGACCACGACGGGGACCGTCCAGCCGGTCACCCTGGGCATCTACCAGTACCTCGGCGCCCACACCGACCAGTGGAACGCCGCCATGGCCACCTCGGTCCTGGCGTCCGTCCCCGCCGCCGTGCTGCTCGTCGTCTCCCAGCGCTTCGTCACCGCGGGCACCACCGGCGGAGCCCTCAAGTGAGCGGCGGCCCGCCGGACCCGCGCCGGTGATCTAGCGGGTTCACGCGATGTGCCGCCACCCCTCGGGCTGGCACGGTGTCGTAGCAGGCACACACATCAGTCGAAGGGCCGAGACCATGGCGCCGGACGTCCAGGAGGGAAGCGCCCCCGGCAGCTTCCACACCACCGACTCACTGCCCGTCCAGCACCGGAGGGCGTACTGGCGCGGAGCCCTGTCCCGGACCTTCGGCGCCGTGAACATGACCGTCCCCGACGAGGTGTACTCCGGCACGATCCGCGCGACGCCGCTCGGCCGGCTGAAGGCCGTCACCGTGGACGGCGACGGCCTGACCGCCGTACGCACCCGCCGGGTCGTCGGCCAGGACGGCCAGGACGCGTACATCGTCGTGAAGATGCTGGCCAAAGGGGCCGGCCGCCTGGAACAGGACGGCCGGGACGCCCTCCTCGGCCCCGGGGACATCTTCGTCTACGACACGGTGCGCCCCCTCCGGCTGACGCTCCCCCAGGCCTTCCGCACCAAGTCCCTCGTCCTGCCGAGGGACGTCCTGGGCCTGGGCGAGTCCGACGTGGCCCGGGTCACGGCCCGCCCGCTCGGCCCCGACACCCTCCTCGGCGGTCTGATCTCGCCCTTCCTCGCCGGGCTCGTGGACGGTGCCGGGAGCTACCCGCCGCGCACCGGTGAGCTGATGGCCCGCAACGTCGTGGACCTGCTAGGGGTGCTGGCCGACGACGTCCTCGGCCGCTCGGACGAGGAAACGCCCGGCGGGAACCGGGCGCTGCTGCTGCGCGTCCAGGCGTTCATCGACCGCCATCTCGCGGACCCCGACCTGACCCCGCAGGTCATCGCCGGGGCCCACCACATCTCCCTGCGCTACCTGCACAAGCTGTTCGAGAGCGCGGACGCCACGGTCGGCCGGTGGATCCAGCGGCGGCGCCTGGAGGAGTGCCGCCGCGACCTGGCGCTCCACGGGAGCGCCACGATCGCGGCGGTAGCACACCGCTGGGGTTTCACCAGCGCCGCGCACTTCAGCCGGGTGTTCCGGGCCGCCTACGGGATGTCCCCCCGTGAGTGGCGCGGCGCCCAGGAGCCGGCGCCGCAGGTCCCGTCGGCCGCCCGGCTCGTCGACGCCTGACGGTCCGGGCGGCCGTTGCCGGACGGCGGTGTTGAGGGTGGACAGCACGCCGAATCCAGGCCAGCCCGCGGGCAGCAGGGGGACCGCCGCGAGCCGGGGAACCCGGACCGTGGCCAGCGCCACCAGCGACGCGGCGAAGACCACCGCCCCCGCGGCAAGGGTGCCGTCGGCACCCGGTCCGTGCCGGAGCGCGGGCAGGGCGTACGGCGCCGGCGAGGTGTGTGAGGACCGTGCGGCGGCTGTTCCGCCGGTCACGCCAGGCCGCTGCGTTCCGGCCCGGTTTCTGGTCAGCGCACCGCGAGTTGTCCGGCAGCGCACTGCCCGCGCCACCGTGCACGGTCAGGCCAGAGTCGGTGCGCAGGTGTGCAACGCCCGCTGCTCCGGCGGTCCTAGCGTGATCACGGACGGCCCGGCGGATCTCCGCGTCCGGGGGCGGGCCGCCACGCCGGAACCACCGGCACGCATCCGCCGGAAACACCGGCACGCAGCACATGAGTCTCAGGAGTCCGTATGTCCCACACCTTTGAGCCGGTCCAGCCGATCCTGGAGCCGGCCGCTGCCGCGTTCGCGGAGGCGACCGCCAATCCGCCTTACCTGTTCGACCTGGCGCCGGCCGAGGGCCGCAAGGCGGTCGACGAGGTGCAGTCCGGCCAGATCGACAAGCCGGCCGTCGACGAGGAGTGGATCACCGTTTCGGGCGGGCCGACGGGCAGTGTCCGGGCCCGGATCGTGCGGCCCGCCGGCGCCGCGGGCACCCTGCCGGTGATCCTCTACATCCATGGGGCGGGCTGGGTGTTCGGCAACGCCCACACCCACGACCGGCTGGTGCGCGAGCTGGCCGTGGGCACCGGCGCGGCGGTGGTCTTCCCCGAGTACGACCTGTCCCCGGAGGCCCGCTACCCGGTGGCCATCGAGCAGAACTACGCGGTCGCCCAGTGGGTGGTGCAGCAGGGCGCGACGAAGAACCTGGACGGCACGCGTCTTGCGGTGGCCGGGGACTCGGTGGGCGGCAACATGACCGCGGCGCTGACGTTGATGGCCAAGGAGCGCGGGGACGTGGCGCTGGTGCAGCAGGTGCTGTTCTACCCGGTGACCGACGCGAGCTTCGACACCGCCTCCTACCACCAGTTCGCGGAGGGGTACTTCCTGCGGCGGGACGGGATGCAGTGGTTCTGGGACCAGTACACCACCGACGAGGCGGAGCGGGCGCAGATCACCGCCTCCCCGCTGCGCGCGAGCACCGGGCAGCTGGCCGGGCTGCCGCCGGCGCTGGTCATCACCGGCGAGGCGGACGTGCTGCGCGACGAGGGCGAGGCGTACGCGGGCAAGCTGCGTGAGGCCGGGGTGCCGGTGACCGCGGTGCGCTACCAGGGCGTCATCCACGACTTCGTGATGCTCAACGCGCTGCGCGAGACCCACGCCGCCCAGGCCGCCATCACCCAGGCCGTCACTGTCCTCAAGGCCGCGCTGCACACCCGCTGACGCGCCGTCCGACCCGACTCGCTTCACCTCGTCCCAAGGAGCACGGACATGGCCACCACGCCCACCGTCCTACTCGTCCACGGCGCCTTCGCCGACGCCGGCAGCTGGTCCGGCGTCATCGCGGAGCTGCTGAACCACGGCATCCCCGTGGTGGCGCCGCCGAACCCGCTGCGCGGCCTGGCGTCCGACGCCGCGTACATCGCCTCGCAGGCCGCCCAGATCGACGGCCCCGTCGTCCTGGCCGGCCACTCCTACGGCGGCGCGGTGATCTCCGTGGCGGGCGCCGCGGAGAACGTCGTGGGCCTGGTCTACATCGCGGCCTACGTCCCCGAGGAGGGCGAGAGCCTCGGCGAACTACAGGGCCGTTTCCCGCTGTCGTCGCTGGTCAGCAATCTCGTCGAGCGGACGTACCCGGTCGAGGGCGGTGAGCCCGCGGTCGAGGTCACGATCAAGCCCGAGGCGTTCCCGGCCATCTTCGCCGCCGACCTCCCGGCCGACGTCACCAAGGTCCTGGCGGTGGCGCAGCGTCCGCTGGCCGGCTCGTCGTTCACGGAGACGGCCTCGGCCGCGGCGTGGAAGACCAAGCCGTCCTGGGCGCTCGTGGCGGGCGCGGACGAGGCCATCAACCCGGAGGTGGAGCGTTTCGGCGCGAAGCGGGCCGGAGCGACGGTCGTCGAGATCGAGGGCGCCTCCCACGCCGTCGCTCTCTCCCGGCCGAAGGACGTCGCCGAGCTGATCCGCGACGCGGTACGCGCGACCGCCTGACGCGACACCGCCGGTGACCGGCGCGGACAGCGACCGCTGCCGGTGACCGGCGAGAGCAGCGACCGGCGCCGGTGACCGGCGAAAGCAGCCACCGCCGACGGTGAACGGCGCGAAGGCCGCGCGGACCTCCCCCAGGGGCGGCCGCGCGGCCTTCGTCGTACGAGGCTTCCAAAGCACCGTGCGCCGACCTGCGCCGACCTGCGCCGACCTGCGCCGACCTGCGCCGACCTGCGCCGACCTGCGCCGACCTGCGCCGACCTGCGCCGCACTCTGCTGACCTGAGCCGAACTCTGCTGACGTGCGCTGACGTGCACCGACGCGTGCGCTGCCGGGCAAGACGACGCCCCGGTGCGGCCTAGCGTCGGTCGGGTACACACAGCACCACCGCAGGAGGCGGACACATGACCACCAGCTCCCACCACGCGAGCGGCAGCCAGCCCTGGCTGCACCAGAAGGGCGAGGTGATCCAGGACTTCGGGACCGTCAAGCAGTTCCCGCTCGGCTTGTCGTACGAGGCCCGGATGTACTCCTGCCAGCGCCTGAACAAGGTCCTCGCGGACACGCAGATCCTGTACGGCCTCTACAAGAAGCACCACTGGCTGATGCGCGGCGCGACCTTCTACCAGCTCCATCTGGTGCTGGACAAGCACGCGGGGGACCAGCTGGAGCTGGTCGACACCCTCGCCGAGCGCGTCCAGTCGCTCGGCGGTGTCGCGGTGGGCGACCCCCGGCACGTCGCGGAGATCACCTCGATCCCGCGGCCCCCGGACGGCGTGGAGGAGGTCCCGGCGATGCTCTCGCGGCTGCTGGAGGCCCACGAGACGATCCTGGTCGCGGCTCACGACGCCGCCGCGCGGACGGCGGAGCTGGGCGACGACGGCACCAACGACCTCTTCGTCTCGCAGGTGATCAGGACCGGCGAGCTGCAGTCCTGGTTCCTGGCGGAGCACCTGGTGGACACGCCTCTCGTCCGCTCCTGAGCCCGCCCCCGAGCCGCCCTGCCGCGTGCTCCCGGCGGGAACCGGCAGGGCTCGCGGATCGCCGGGGCGGCACGACCGGCTCGGCGTCGGGCGGATTATTCACCGGCCGGGTGACGGTTGTCAGCCGTATGGAACAGCTCGGGTCACAGTCATATGCCGTCGGTAACGTGATCGCCACTTGCCTTCGAGCGGACGGACGGCAGGGACCGTAACAGCGGGACCGGCACCGTGCTGTCCCGTGACGAGCAGACCGCACCCTCGTGGCTGGTCGAGGCGCACCGGCAGCGTATCGGCGACGGTGCGGGGGAGGGGGCGTAGGTGCGGGCGGCCGGGCGGATCGGCGGGTGAGGGCTCAGGCCGGACCGGACACGGGCGGTGCGGTGACCTGGCGGCTCATCGGCGACGGTGAAGCGGCCGGCACCACCGAGGAGTTGGCGCGGGCGAGAGCCGAGCTGTTGCAGGAGCTGTCGTGCGACCTGCCGGCGTCACTGAACGTCGAACGGAGCCGGGAGGTGGTCGTGCAGCGGGCGGCCCGGCATCTGGCGGACGCGGTGGTCCTGGTCGCCACGGGCGACGGGCGCACCTTCCCGGTGACGCGCTGCACCACCGGCGAACCGGTGACCCAGGAGCGGATCGCCCTGGACCCCGGACAGGTGCCGGGTCTGGCCGAGGCGCTGCTGGGGCTGCCCGCGGAGCCCTCCGCCTGGATCGACCCCCGGCGACTGCCGCACTGGGCGATACCCGGCGGTTGCGCGGACGGCACCCCCGAGATCGGTTCGATCATGGTGGTGCCACTGCCGGGACACGGCGCACCGGCCGGCTGTCTGCTCCTGCTGCGCCACCACGAGGCGGTGTTCACTCCCGCCGAGGAGTCCTTCGCCGGGCTCTTCGCGGCCCGCGCCGGGGCCGCGCTCTCGCTCGCCCAGGCCCACGCCCGTCAGGCGCACACCACCGAGGTGCTGATCCGCGACCTGCTGCCACCGGACCTGGGCCGTGTGCACGGGATCGACTTCTCCGGCCGCTACCGCGCCTCGGCGTTCGGCGAACGCGTCGGCGGCGACTTCTACGACGTCTACCCCGCGGACACACCGGAGGCCGAGACCGTCGCGGTCCTGGGCGACGTGTGCGGCAAAGGGCTGGAGGCCGCCGTCGTCACCGGCAGGATCCGCACCGCCCTGCGGGCGCTGCTGCCGTTCGCCGCCGACCACACCCGGCTGCTCACCCTCCTCAACACCGCGCTGCTGTCCAAGCCCGAGACCCGCTTCGCCACCCTGGTCCTGGTCACCGCGAGACGCCAGGGCGCGCGGGTACGGCTGCGGATCTCGAGCGCGGGCCATCCCGTCCCGCTCATCGTGCGCACCACGGGTGAGGTCGAGGCGACCCCGACCGCCGGCGTACTGGTCGGCGCTTTCGCCGACCCGGAGTTCATGACCGCAGAGGTCACGTTGCAGCCGGGGGAGACCTGCCTGGCGTATTCCGACGGGATCACCGAAGCACGCGGCGGGCCGCTGGGCGACGTGATGTTCAGCGAGGACCGGCTGCGCACCGTGCTGACCCAGTGCGCCGGAATGCCCGCCGAGGTGGTCACCGAACGCGTGCAGATGATCGCCGACCAGTGGGTCGGGGAAGGGCGCCGCGACGACATGGCCGTCCTCGCCATCAGCGCACCCCGCCACAGCCGTTCGACAACAGCAAGCGAGCAAATCCCGAGAAGGTGAACCGCATGACCGATGGCAAGGACGCGCACTGCTTCGCCGAGCCACGTGACCGACTGTGGCAGGCACTCATCGACTGCGACGAGTTCCGCGCCGTCGACGTCGTGCGCCGCGCGCTCGGCGCGGCGGAGCCCCGGAAAGCACCCGGCACGGGCGACCCGGCCGCCGAGCGGACGCGAGGGGCGGCGGAGCGGGTCCTGCTCGAACTGATCGCCCCGGCTCAGGAGCGGGTGGGCACCGCCTGGGCGGCCAACGACATCACGGTGGCACAGGAGCACGCCGCCACGGCGATCAGCGAGCGGTGCGTCGCGGCCGTCGTCGACGCCACCGTGCCCGCCCTCGCCGACACGGCGGCGAAACGGGTCCTGGTGGCGTGTGTCGCCGGTGAGTGGCACGCCCTGCCCGCCCGTCTGGTCGGTGAGGTGCTGCGCCTGCGGGGCTGGCGGGTCGACTACCTCGGGGCGCAGGTCCCCACCGAGCACCTGGTCGCGCA
This sequence comes from Streptomyces sp. NPDC059785, assembly GCF_042732375.1. Classification (NCBI taxonomy): domain Bacteria; kingdom Bacillati; phylum Actinomycetota; class Actinomycetes; order Kitasatosporales; family Streptomycetaceae; genus Streptomyces; species Streptomyces sp. NPDC059785. Next base: position 16,237 of record NZ_JBHWHV010000043.1, on the reverse strand, counting down.
CCTGCACCGCACCGGCGCCCGGGCGGTGCTGCTGTCCTCGTCCATCCCGACCCGGCTGCCCGACGCCCACAACGCGATCAGCGCGTGCCAGAGCACCGGTGTCCCGGTCCTCGCCGGAGGGGCCGCGTTCGGTCCGCAGGGCCGCTACGCCCGGCTGATGCGGGCCGAGTGGGCCGCGGACGCGCCGGGCGCGGCCGCCCTGCTCGGCCGGAACCCGGCACCGCCCGGTCCGGGGGCGGCCCGCCTGCCCGTCCTCGACCTGCCGCACCTGAGCGACCAGGAATACACCATGGTCCGCCGGACCGGGCCGCAGCTGGTGAAGCAGACCCTCGCCGACGTCGAGGCGGGCTTCCCCGCGATGCGCGACTACAGCGCGTACCAGCGGGAGCGCACCGTCGAGGACATCGACCACATCGTCAGCTACCTCGCCACCGCCCTCTACGTCGACGACCCCGGCCTGTTCGCCAGGTTCCTCACCTGGACCGCGGACATCCTGGCCGCCCGCGACGTCCCGCCGCGGTGCCTGCTCCCCGCCCTGGAGTCGCTCGTGAACCAGCTCAAGGACTTCCCCCGCGTGGTCGGCATCCTCACAGCCGCTCGCCAACTGCGGTCGGGTGACTGGCTGTAAAGTGGGGGACACAGCCCTTGACCTGCATCAACGCAGGCAGGGAGCCTAACCGCAGGAGTGCGCTCATGCTTCGTACGATGTTCAAGTCCAAGATCTAGCGTTTGGGTGTTTGCGCAGGTCAGAGGTGTGATGGTTCCGCTCGGGTCAGCAAATGGTCAGCATTGGGCGCGGGAGCGTCCCAGTTTGCTGACCAGGTGGTGGCCAAGACCGGTGACCTCGACAGGTCTCTGGCTCCCGCTTGGGACGCTCGCTGGGTACTCGACAGGTCGACCGCGGTATGGATCCTGACCTCACCCGCCCCGGTTTCCTTCTCGGTCACCGCTCCGGCGTCATTGGCCTCGGCTTCGCCACCGTCGTCACTTCCGACAGAGAGGCCGAAGCCGCAGCCGACTTCACCGCGGCGACCCTCCGCGTGACCTGCTGTGTCATGATCACCCGCGCCCGTGGGCGGGCTGGTCCTGGGTCTGCAGGGCAGCCGATTGCCGCGCCACCTGGGAGCCTGCGCGGGTAGGCGATGATGCGCTGAGCGCGCCCTGGCTGAGATGCCCGAGGGAAGGGCGGGCGCCCGACCCGTACGTACGACAGGGACCCCCGTATCCGCCATGCCGCCGCCTCCCAGCAGCGATACTGGATGCATGGACACGACGATCACCGCCCCCCGCGCCGAGGTGCTGCGGGACCGCTACCGCAGCCGACTGCCCGAGAGCTTGCAGGAGCTGGTCGGCCCTGTCGAGGGCAACGTGGACCTGCCGCTCCACATCGTCTGGTCCGGGCGGACGAGCTACAGCCTGGACCGTCCGAAGTCCCGCATGACGCTCTACCGGACCGTCCTGACCGAAGGACTGAGTGAGGACCTGGTGGCACTCCTGCACCACCGGCTGCTCACCGAGCAGTGGCCCGTGCTGCGGCGCTTGATCAGCCCCTACATCCGCGAGGTCTGGGAGGACGCTTTCCCCGAGCTGCTCCGCACCGCTGCGGCCGACACGACCGCCGGGTGAAGCTCACTCCGCTCCACGAGCGTCTCCTCGCCGACATCCTCGACCTCGGCTCCCCCTACCCTCTGGTCCTCACCGGCGGATACGCCGTGCAGGCCCACGGCCTGGTCGAACGCTTTAGCCGTGACCTCGACGTCGCCACCGAGAACCCCGCTCCGATGCAGGAGATCGTCGCCTCACTCACAGCGGGCCTCAGCGCGCGCGGGTGGCGGACCACGCACGTCCAGACCGATCCGCTCAGCGGCCGGTTCCTCGTCACCGATCCGGACACCGGCGAGGAGTGCGAGGTCGATGTCCTCAAGGAGGCGTTCTGGGCTCCGCCTGCCCAGACCCCCTACGGCCCCGTTCTTTCCCTCGACGATGTGATCGGCACCAAGGTCCGTGCCCTCGCCGACCGCGGCACCGTCCGCGACCTCATCGACGTCCAGGCCGCATCCCGCCACCGCTCCACCGCCGACCTCGAATCCCTGGGCCGCCGTCGCGCCCACGACGAGTTCAGCCTCGAAGACCTCCGGGACCGGCTGATCGGCGCGGACTGGTACGAGGACGAGGACTACACCGCGTATGGGCTCACCTCGCGGCAGATCGAAGAACTCAAGGCGTGGGCGCTGGAGTGGGCGGAGGATCTGGGTGCGCGGATCCATGACGAGAACGCCTGAGAGGCGGTCATCGCATAGGGACTGCGGCAAGTTGCGGAGGAGGCAGGTTTGCGTTCAATGGCCCTTGCTGCGCCTGGCATGTGCGGCACCGTCCGCGCAGGCGCGCGGTTGACGCGGTCGCCAGGCCGACCGTAGGGAGCAGTGATGACACCGCGGCCAGGAGGCGAGACGGACAAGTTCGGCAACCGCTACGAGGGGGCCTGGACGATCAGACACGCCCTGTACGTGCTGCTGGGCACGGGAACGTCGATCACCCTGGAGCCGGGCTCTCCGCTGGGGGACGGCGTCGAGTTCGTCTACCACCATGACGGTGGGACCCAGGTGCACCAGGTCAAGCGGCAGAACCGGAACGCAAACAGCTGGAACGTCGCCTCCCTCCGTGACAAGGACGTATGGAGCAGCCTGCGGTCCCACGTCGACGCGGGCCGCGCGTTCCACTTCGTCTCCTTGGTCCCCGCCCGTACGCTCGACGAGCTCGCCGACCGTGCTCGCCGCTCCGACAGCCTTGCCGCCTTCGAGGCCGAGTGGCTCACCGACGGACTTCAGGGCCCCTTCGACGCCCTTGCCGCGGCCGACATCTTCGGCTCTGCCGCGACGGCCTGGCGCATGTTGCGAGGACTGTGGGTGGAGTGGCACAACGAGCGGGACCTCGTGCACACCAACGCGGTCTTGGCCGAACAGGCCCTGGCAGGGGCCCCGGGGCGCCTGGCGGCTCTCGGGCTCGGTGATCTCCTGCTGAACAGTCTGGGGACCACGCTCGACGCGCGGGCCATCAGCGCCCGGCTGGGAGAGTACGGGCTGAGGCGGGTCAGCTGGACGGACGGCTCCGAGGCGACGGATGCACTGGGCGAGGCGACACGGCGGTGGGCATCGAGCGTCGAACGCGCGTTGTTCCGCCCGGCGATCCCCCGAGAGACAACCGATCAGCTGGTTGAACAGGTCCTTGGTGACGCGCAGCAGGTCACCGTTCTCACTGGTGCGGCCGGCGGCGGAAAGAGTGCGGTGCTGCACCAGGCCTTGGACGCTCTCACCAAGCTGGACACCCCGGTGCTCGCCTTCCGTCTCGACCGGTTGGCGCCCTTCACCTCCACCCACGAGCTGGGTCTGCGAATCGGGCTGACCGGGTCACCGGCCAGCGCGCTCGCAGCCGCGGCGAAAGGGCGCCGCTGTGTGCTGATCGTGGACCAGCTCGACGCGATCAGCCTGGCGTCGGGCCGCATCCCGGAAACCTTCGACGCGGTGGCCGACCTGATGGACGAGGCGATGGCGTACTCGGCCATGCGCATCGTCCTCGTGTGCCGGGCGTTCGATGCCCAGGCCGATCCACGGATCCGTCGGCTCACCGCATCAGACCGTTGTGCGCACATTGCGGTCGGGGCGCTTACCGATGCCCAGGTCGATACCGCGCTCGCGAGCATGGGCCTGGCCGCCTCTCGCGTCACACCGTCGCAGCGTGCTCTGCTGCGGGCACCGCTACATCTGGTCCTTTTGGCTGAGGTCGCGGACCAGGAGGCAGCCCTCTCCTTCCGCACGACTCGGCAGCTCTTCGACGCTTTCTGGGACACTAAACGGAAGGACTGCGCACGTCGCCAGCCTTCCGTACGCTTCCACGAGGTCATTTCGGCCGTCGTGGCGGCCATGAGCGCGCGGCAAAGGCTCTCCGTTCCTGACAGCCTGCTCGACGCGGACGCCCTCGCAGCGAGTGCGGACGTGCTGGTGTCGGAGCACGTCCTCGTGCGTGAGGGCCGACAACTGGCTCTCTTTCACGAGAGTTTCTTCGACTACGCCTTTGCGCGCGACTGGCATCGGCGGGACGAGAGTCTGGTCGCCTTTCTCGCCAGTGGGGACCAGGAGCTCTTCCGGCGGGGACAGGTGCGGCAGGTCCTCGACCATCTGCGGGACCTGAACCCTGAGCGGTTCACCCAAGAGGTCGAGGGACTGCTCACCAGCCCGGAGATCCGCTACCACCTGAAAGACGTCACCTTGGCCGTGCTGCGCGGCCTGGAGGTCCCCACCGCCGGTGAGTGGGGGGCCGTCGCACGCGTGCTGGACACCCGTCCCCTCTTCCGGGACCAGCTTGTGAACGCGGTCAGCAACGCGGCGTGGTTCCGGCGCGCGGATGACGAGGCAGTGCTCGACGACTGGCTGACCAGTGCCGACGAAAGGGAACACGAGTGGGCGGTACGGATGATGGCCGCCGGCGCCGACGTCTTCCCCGACCGGGTGGCCCGCCTCCTGGAACCGCACACCTCGGATCCCCGGTTAGGATCCTGGCTGGAGCGGGTCGTCCGCTTCGCCGATCTCGCCGGCAGCAGGAGCCTCTTCGACCTGTTGCTGGAAGGTGCGCGATCGGGTCTTCTCGCCGGACGCGAGCACCTCGTCTGGATTTCGATGCAGGACCTTGCGGGTAATCGGCCTGCCTGGGCAGTCGAGTTGATCGGAGCGATGGTCTCGGACCGCCCGGACGCGCTGCGGCTCAAAGACGATGGCAGGGTCGGTGTCCTGCTCACCCGGGACGACTCGGCCCTGCGCGTCGTCGCGGCTGCCGCGGTGGGCGCTCCGGAGGACTTCTGCGCTCGGGTCCTGCCGTTGCTCCTGGCTGCCATGGCCGCGACCGCGCTCCCACCGAAGGAGGGCTGCCCGGTCTACGACAGGCACTTCGCGTTTCGCTATCCCGACGACCGGCCCAGTGACTTGGGTGACGCCTTGTTCCAAGGCGCGGCCAAGGCGCTGCGGATCGTGGCGAGCCAAGACCCCGCCCGCGCGCGTGGTCTGGTGACAGGGCTCGCGAGTGTGCCGTACGAGGCGGCTCAGTGGCTCCTCTACCAGGTCCTGATCGAGGCGGGGCCCACTCTCGCCCCTTGGTCCGTAGAGATCCTTCTGCAGGGCCGACACCGCCTCCTGTCCGGCTACGGATCCAACATCGTGTGGGGGGCCCGCGAGGTTCTGTGTGCCGTTGGGAATGCCCTGCCCGACGACACGCTCCGGCAGGTGGCCGACATGCTGCTCCACTTGCGCCTTCCTCCGGACGACGAGTTTTCGCCCTGGTATGAGTTCACGTTGCTGACGGCGCTCCCCGAGGACCGACTGTCCGAGCGGGCGGTGCACCGGCTCGGAGAACTCCGACGGCGTCACGACGATATGCGGGAACCGGACGGGCCGAAAGGGATGACCGGCGGGTTCATCGGTTCGCCCATTCCGTCGGAGGCGGCCCAGCACATGAGTGACGACCAGTGGCTGGGCGCCATGAGAAAGCACCGTCGGGACCGCACCGACTGGGAGACCTTCACCGGCGGGGCCCAGGAACTTTCCCACGTGCTAAGGAGCATGACGGCGGCGGCGCCCGGCCGCTTCTCGCGACTCGCCGTACGGATGGACGCGGGGATGCACCCCGCCTACGGAACATCGCTCCTTCTGGGCCTCGGAGACGCGGAGCCCTACGGCGACCCGGACACCGTCTTCGCGGCGGTCCGTCACCTCTCGGGCCAGTGCAGGCCGGCCCATGACCGCTGGCTCGGCTGGGCGATGCGAAAGTACCTCACCTCCGTGCCCCTCGATCTCGTGGAGACGCTCCTGGACCGCGCGCTCGGCGTCGACGACACCGGTGACCTGGCCGACTCTGGTGACGTGATCGGCGAGAGTGAAGGGGACCTGGGTAGCGAATCGGACGCCGAGCACGACCTCCTCACCGCAGGGATCAACACCGTGCGTGGCAGCGTCGTCGAAATCCTGGGTGACCTGCTTATCCATGCCGCGGACGGTTCCCGGGCCGCCCTGGTCGTACCTCACTTGCGGAGAATCGCCGCCGACCCTTCGCTTCCCGTCCGGGCGTGTGCGGCTCATCTGCTTCATGCGGCGCTGCGGTACGACCGTCCTGCGGTGGCCGATGCGTTCACCGTGCTGGTCCGGGCCCCAGACCGGCTTCTGGCGTCACGGCCGGTGTTTCGCCTGTTCGTGGCCCTGTGCCACGGGGATCCGGTGGCGGGCAGACCAGTGGTGGAACGGATGCTGCGTTCCCCGGCGCCGGCGGTGCGCCGGAGTGGTGGGCGGGTGGCGGCGCTGGCGGCGATGGAGTGGGAGACGACGGACCTGCTGGCGGAGGTGCTCACCGGGAAAGACGGAGCACAACGGCAGGGCGCCGCGGACGTGTGTGCCCAGCGTCTCGTGAACACCGGGGACCAGGCCTTGGCGCATCACGCGCTCGTCCAGTTCTTCCACGACCCGGAAGAAGGCGTGCGAGAAGCCGCCGCCGCTGTAGCCGTCGCGTTGAGGGGCCGACGTCTGGGGCCCGTGCGTCGCACGGTGACCGCACTGATCGATTCCGACGCCTTCGCGCTGGCTTTGCCGCAGTTGCTGATCACTCTCGAAGAGGCTCCCGACCGGGTCGACGAGCTGGTACTCGCCTGTGTACGACGGTTCCTCACCGTGTTCGGCGCCGCCTCGGCAGATCTGTCCACTCGCGCCGCTGCCGATGCCCACCACATCGGGGAGCTACTGGTTCGGGCCCATGCCCAGGCCACCTCGGCTGCCCGCCGGTCCGAGATCCTCGATCTGCTGGACCAACTGCTGCTTCGTGGAGCCTACGGTGTGGCCGAAGCGATCGGTAGTGCCGACCGAGGCTGAGGCACTCCGCGAAGAGACCGGCAGGTGCTTCAGGCGTGCGCCGTTGTGCGCCCCGAAGTGCACTCTTAGCACTGGCTGTTCAGACGGGAATCGCGGACCGCCGTACCCGTCGCGTGCTGTGCTGTGCTGTGCGCATGATTCGTGGCTCGGACATGGATGGTCACGTGCCGTTTCTCGACACGCTGACGGAGGGGGCCCGCAAGGCCTTCGCACGGCTCGGGACGCGGTGCAGCTTCGCCGTGGGAGACGTGCTGATTCATGAGGGTGATCACGCCCGGGATCTGATGGTGCTCCACCAGGGGGCGGTGAAGGTGACCGGTGGACTGGACGGAGATCGCCCGGCGCTCATGGATGTGAAGAACGAAGGGGACGTGGTGGGAGAGGTGGCGGCGATGGGCCTCGGGCCGAGGTCGGCGACCGTCACCGCTGACCGCGAGGTCACCGCCACCGTTGTCCCGAGCCACGAACTGCTGCCCTTCCTCCGCGCCAACCCCGAAGCGGAGCTGGCCCTCAAGCGGGTGATCGGCCGCCGACTCCGCCGGTCCGAGCGCTGGCCTCTGGACTTCGGCAGGCTTCCGGTCCCGGTCCGGCTGGCGCGTCTGCTGGTCGAGCTGGCGCAGTCGCACGGGAAGCCGGACAGGAGTTCGGTGCGCATCGACGTGAGGCTGTCCCAGCAGGAACTCGCCGATCTCGTCGGATCCACCACGAACACCGTGCAGAAGACGCTTGCCCAGCTACGGATCGACGGACTCATCTCCGCCACGAGCGAACGACAGACCTTCGTACGTGACATGGCCGGACTGCGGCGGGTGGCTCGGCTCGGCCCGGCGTCACGTGGCGACCTGTCAAGAAAACCGTAAAAACGCGGGATTCTGGCTCCTGGCCTCCCTTCCTTGGACAGTTGGCGTGCAGCGCACCCGACAACCACTGGAAGGAGACGAGTTGTCATGAGTGAACCCATCTTTTCCTTGCCCCCGGACAGCATCCCGCGCCGCCGGCTGTGTCTGGCGGCGGACATGGAGCAGTACAGCCTCCTCGACACCCGGACCCAATCTGCCGTGCAGGCCGACCTGGTCCGGGTGCTGGACGAAGCGGCGACGCTGACCGGACTGGACCGCGAGGCCTGGGCTCGTCAGCCGCAGGGCGACATGGAGTTCGCCGTCCTCCCCGAGGCCACCCCGGAAGCTGCGGTCTTGGGGCCTTTCGTACACCATCTGGCGGTCCGCCTCGGCGCCCTCAACGCGCGTTCCGCCGCCCCGCGTGTCAGGCTGCGGCTTGCCGTCGACACCGGTGTCGCTCCGGATGCCGCCCTCGGCCACGCCGGCCCCGCGCCCGTCGCCGTGGCGCGCTACGTGAACGCGCCCCAGGTGAAGGCCGTGCTGGCCGTCCTCACCTCGGCGGATCTCGCTGTCATCGTGTCGGACCGGCTGTACCAGGACGTCGTCCGGTCCGGACAACCCGGCCTGGAGCCGGCGCAGTACGTTCGCGCCCACGTACAGGTCAAGGAGTTCGGAGGGTACGGCTGGATCCGCGTGCTGGGCCATGAGCCGGACGACGTGCGAGCGGCCGTCGACGGCGGGCACGAGCCGCTGCCGTCGTCGAACGTTCCCGGGGTGGAACGGGCGAACCTCTCCCAGCACGTTCGCCATGGCGTCGCCGTAGGCCGGGACGTTCGCGGCGGCCTCAATCTCGGCCTGCCCATGATGCCTACGGCGGACGGCCCCGGGCACGCCCGGTGACGGCTCCCCACAAAGCCGGGTTCCGGTTCGAAGGGGACAGAACCCAGTTGGCGGACTACGGGGTGAACGTGGGCAACGACCTGTACGGCGTCATCTGCATCCACCCGCCCGCGCCTGCGGCCGACCCGTCCTGGTTCCAGCCCGGAACGGCGAGCCCGATCTCGGGCGAGCGCCTCGTGGCCGTGCGGTCGGCGCTGACCGCCCTTGCGAGCGCCTGTGAGCGGGCTGCCGAGGCGCTGTCGTACCCGGGCCTGATGGGGCCGGAAAGGAGAAGTGATGAGAAGGACTGACCCCGACGGTGTGTTCGCCCTGATCGCAGCGACGCTTTTCAGGGACCCCGGAGGCGTGCGGCGCCTCCTCGTGGTGAGTGACGGCCACCGCCCTGTACGGCTGTCCCCGAAGGACTGCAGGAACGCTCTGTACGGGCCGCGGCGCGACGAGGGTCTGCGGACGGCGATCTGGCGACAGGCCGTGACGGAGGCCCAGCAGGAGCCTCCGGGCGGCGACGCCGAGGGGAGACTGCTGGTGGTCTGGCTGGCGATGCCCGGCTTGCACCGCAACCTGTACCAGATCCTGCGCCGCTTGAGGGTCGAGCGCGCAGACTTGGAGGCGGAGGCCGTACTGGCCCTACTCACCGCCCTCGACACCGCGGATCCGGACGATCCGGACATAGGCGGACGTCTGATCAAGGAGGCGGTGAACCGGATGTGGGCCTACGCCGACCGCATCAGGAGGGAGGTGCCCGTCGTGGACGTCGCGCGCTTCGCGGACGCCCGCATCGCCACGGCTCCGGGGGAGGAGCCGCAGCGGTCGGCCGAGACGTGGGAACTGCACCTCGCACCCCCGCCCCGTCCCGACGGCCTGTGCGCGACGCTTCGCTTCGCCGAGTCGCGCACACGGCGGGAAGGGGAGCGTCTCGGGGTGCTCGCGCACTGTGCGGGCTTGCCCGATGTGGTGTTCCGAGCCCGGCGTCATGAGGAAGCGGCCCTTGTCGGCACGCTCGTGCTGCGCCCTGTGGGAGCCCGGCGGTGAGCCCCCGGTCCGGCCCGCCGCTGAGCTTCGCGGAGGCGTTCGACTTGCCCCTGAGCGTCGATCTGCGGACCGCTGCCCGCGCGTTCGGGGTCTGTCCCAGTACGGCGTACGAACTGATCCGCCGCAGTGCCTTCCCCTGCCCGGTGCTACGCGTCGGGCGGCGCTACCGCATCCCGACCGCGTACCTGTTGCGCTCGCTCGGCATCGAGGAGCGTCCCGTGTACGCCGTTGACCTGGAAGCCGGCGCCTCGTACGCGGCCATGCTCGACTCCACCGACATCCGTGGAACGGGGGATCCCTCATGAACGTGTCGCCGACTTTTCGGCAGGAGCCCGAACGGCCCCGGATGTGCTTCGTCATCGGCCCCATCGGTGATGCGTACGCCGCTCACGGCACACCCGAGCGCGAGTCCTACGAGCACCACCTCGGGATCTTCGAGCAGGTGATCGCACCGGCCTGCGCGAAGTACGAGATCGACGCCGTGCGTGCGGACGGCATCGCGCACGCCGGTGACATCAACGAGCAGATCTGCCGGCATGTCATCGAGTCCGACCTGGTCATCGCGGACGTCAGCGGTGGCAACCCCAACGTGATGTACGAGTTGGGGCTGCGTCACATCACCGGCAAGCCGACCATCCACATCGGGGAGGCCGGACAGTTGCCCTTCGACATTGCGTCGATCAGAACGATCCGGTACCAACGGGCACGCAGCCACCTGGCCGGAGCGCGCCGGGAGATCGAGACTGCCTTGGAAGCCGGGCTCAGGGACGGATTCGAAATCCTTACCCCGGCGCGGGTCGTGAGAGCGCTCCGACCGGTCGAGGAACCGTCGTCCACCACTGAGAGCATTAACGTAGAGGCCGCGGCCGACGAGGATCCCCCCGGCCTGCTGGACGACTTCGCCGCGATCGAAGGCGGAGTGCACGAGATGACCGCTCACCTGGTGGCCATCACGAAGGTTATTGAGACGATCCGGACGCTGACCGAACAGAGCGCCAGCGAGATGCTCGACCTCACCCAGGCGAGCGCCCCCGCGAGCGCCCGTCTCGCGGCGACGGCCCGTTACGCGGAGTCGCTGAGCGCACCTGCCGGAGAGATGAGGACCGCCGCCACGGCCTTCGCGGAGCGGATGACGACGCTGGACAGCGGGGTGAGGGCCGCGTTGAGCCTGATCGAGGTGACACCGCCCGACGAGCGCGGCAAGGGAACGGACGAGTTCCTGGAGCAGCTCATCGACTTGGACGAGGTGGCCCGGACGGGACTGTCACAGTTCGAATTCCTCGGTACCTCCGCGAGTGGCCTGGTCCGTTGGAGCCGACACCTCCGCAAACCGGTGAAGGACATCTCCAGTGCGGTGCAGGAGATGACCTCCGCCATCACGCGCATGGGGGAGTGGGCCGGCAAGGCCCGAGAACTGGCACGGGGCGCCACTGGGTGAATCTGCGCGGCAGGGAGCCGGACCCCAGAAGTCCGGCTCCCTGCCGCGTCAGTCCGGCGTGCCCACATCGCCTGTGCCGCATCGTTGGGGTCAGGGTCGTGATCGCGGGGGAGCGGTCGGGGCAGCACCGTAACCGTGCACATGCAGGGGTACGGGGGCGTCGGCGTCACGCTCCTGGGGTACCGAAGAGGCCGCGAACCTCCTGACCACCGACGAGGGGGCAGGGTATGAATGACCAGCCGAAGAGGGCCTTCCTGTCCGTCGTCGTCTGCGCCCGCTGGCATCGCGGGAGACGCCCATCAGTTGATCAGCGCCGCGCAGGAGCAGGGCTGGGGCGTTGGCGTCATCGCCACACCCCTGAAGCTTCGGCTTCCTCGGCACCGAGGCGATCGAGGCCCGGACCGCGTACCCGATCCGCTCGGCATGGAGCAGCCGTGACGTCCGCTGCCGCCTGCCCATGCCATCGCCGTCGTACCGGCCACGTTCGACATGATGAACAAGTGGGCCGTCGGCATTGCCGACACCCTCGCGCTGGGCATGCTGTCGGGCGTACGGGTTGGGGATCCCCACGGCCGTCCGGCCGTACGTAACGCGGCCATGGTCGCCAACCCGGCGTACGGCTGGAGCCTGGACCAGTTGCGGGAGATGGGTCGGACGGGCGAGGCTCGCGCTCCTGGTCGTCAGCCGATTCTGTCCGTCCAGAGGTCGTCCGGACAGACGTTGTCCTTGAGAGCGGGTCACCGGCCCGAGTCCGGGCGAGGCTCCTGGCCCTGTCCCGGCAGCAGTCGCAGGGCGAAGACGGAGCCGTCGGCGTGGACGGAGACGGGGCCGCCCCAGTTCTTGTCGAAGGTGAGGCGGGGGCGGACGCCGCGGCTCGCGTGGACGAGGGCGCGGTACTCCTCGACGTCGCCTCTGGCGAGAAGTCGGAAGACTTCCTTGTCCACGCCGGAGAACGCCTCGACGCGGGGGCCGTTGAGGCGGGAGACGTGGTTGGTACCGACATACTCGTTACCGAAGAGGGTGTGGGCGGCATCCTGGATGCTCATGCTGGCCGCGTGTTCGAGACCGGTGAAGTGTTTGCGACCCTGTCGGTCGGTCAGGTGGCGGGCGGTTGTGTGGCCCGAGCCGGGGAAGGCCATGAGGCCCGCTGCCGTGGTGTGGGCCAGGGCCTCCTGGAACCAGGCGTAGTCCTTCGGCTGCACGTGGCAACCCCGTACGGACTCCGGTGCCACCAGGCCCTCGGCCGGGGGGATGTCCGGCATCACGTTCGCCTGGAACGGCGGGGTGTTCAGGCCCGCTTCCCGGCCCTCTGCTGGAGACAGCCGACCACCACTGCCCGGTGCCTGGAGGGTGTGGACGGTCATGGAGCCGCCGTCCGTCGGGAGCTGAGTGCTGAACAGCAGGCCAGGGGTCTCGTTCCACACGCCGATGTGGACCGCTTCGGCGTGGGCCGAGGCGGAGGCCAGTTGTTCGGCGGAGGTGGCGGAGTCGCTGTGCTTGCCTGCGCAGGCGAGGGGGATGGCAAGGGACGGCTCGCCCGGCTGCCAGACCTCGGCGAAGTACTGGGGACGATAGCGGTACCTCACCTTCTCGCCCTTGTCCCTGCTGGTGAGGGCCCAACCCGCGCGTAACGCCGTGTCAGCGGGGACGATTGTCACCGAATGGTCGGGGAAACGGCTGCGCAGCATGTGCTCGGTGAGCGTGAGCGCGAAGCCGATGCCGAGCTCGCCGGATTGCAGCGACTTGTAGTGGTCCGCGATGCGGTGGCCTTCGTCGGTGAGGCCGAGGAAGGAGTCACGACCGCCGGCCAGAGCCTGGGTGTACTTGAGTGCGCCCCAGTGCTCCGCCAGCCCCCGGCCCGCGCCACGTCACGACAGGGCAGTGGCCCGGGCGAGGGTGTGGAGCACGTCCCAGAAGGTCACTTCGAACTGCCGGGGCAGCTCGTCGGCAGGATCGGGACGAGGGCGGGCTTCCGGCGGAGCAGCTCGTCCTCATTCTCCTTGCGTTTCTCGTCGTCCGCCGCGATGGCGGCCTTCACCTTCCCGACGAGCGCGTCGTCGGAGTGGACGGAGACGTTCGAGGGCCGGGTCAAGTCCTGGAGCACTTCCTTGGTCGGCTTCAACAGCTCTCCTTCACGGAGTGCGAGGGCGGTTCGCCATCGGCTGGACCGTACGGAAGGGAGGAGCGGCGCACGCAAGTGCGCAGGGGCGCGTGACCTGGACTTCGGCTCGGGCGGGAGGCAGGCAGCGAGCTGGCTTGCGGGGCGGTCGAGCGCCGACCGGCCGATGGCCGAAGGGACCGTGTTCCACGAACCGGAGCGATGGCGGTGCCCGACAGGTCGGTGCGTGGAGGCACGTCGTCCGTGTGCAGAGTGGTCTCGCATCTTTGATGGCTCATCAGGTAAGTCAGCATCCGGTCAGCACGAGTCGCCGGGCTTTCCCGGAGGATCGCCTGAACAGGCGCCGGTGCGGCGCGAAAGCCCTGGCGGGAAGCCGTCTCGCCCGAGCGGAGCGATGTTCCTCACAATCCTCGACCGGCGTGTCCCGGTGTACAGTCGAGACCGCCCTTGACCTGCACAAAGCAGGCAGGGAGCCGTCAAACAGGAGTCCAAAGTGCTGCGTACTCTATTCAAGTCCAAGATCCACCGTGCCACCGTCACCCAGGCCGACCTGCACTACGTCGGCTCGGTCACCATCGATGCCGAACTGCTGGACGCCGCCGACCTGTTGCCCGGTGAGCTGGTCCACATCGTGGACATCACCAACGGTGCCCGCCTGGAGACGTACGTCATCGAGGGCGAGCGCGGCTCGGGTGTCATCGGTATCAACGGTGCGGCCGCGCACCTCGTGCACCCCGGCGACCTGGTGATCATCATCAGTTACGCTCAGGTGCCCGATGCCGAGGCGCGGTCCCTCGAGCCGCGGGTCGTGCACGTGGACCGCGACAACCGGATCGTCGCCCTGGGCGCCGATCCGTCGGAGCCGGTGCCCGGCTCGGACCAGGAGCGCGCTCCGCGGTCCGTGCCGGCCTGAGCGCATCCCGCAGCCGCGGGCGGGGACGGCCAGGGTGCCCCCGCCGTCCCCCGGCCCGCGCCGCAACCCCGAGGAGAAGAGCCCCATGAGCGACATCGAGATCCGCGACGACCGGGCGGCGGGCCGCCTGGAGGCCGTCAAAGACGGCGAAGTGACCGGACGCATCGAGTACTTCGTCCTGGACAGCCCCCGCACCGCGCTCGTCCCCGTGCACACCATCGTGGAACCGGAGCACGAGGGACAGGGCATCGGCGGCTCCCTCGCCCGCGAGCTGTACGCCGTCGCCGCCCGCGAGGGCGTCACGGTCGCCCCGCTCTGCCCTTACGTCGTCAAGTGGGCGGCGCGCCACCCGGAGGAGGCCCCGGCGGCCGACACCACGCTGATCCAGGCCGCGAAGGACTGGCTGGTGGCACACCCCGGCCGGTTCTGATGCCCGGTCCGCCGGAGTCCGGGGCCGGCGTGCTCGCGCTGCTGCACACCTCGGCGGTGCACGTCCCCGTCTTCGACGCGCTGCGCGACGCGGACCGTCCGGGGCTGGAACTGCGGCACTTCATGGCGCCGGAACTGCTCGCGCGGGCGCGGGCCGGAGGGCCCGACGCGGTGGCCGGCGAGGTGCGGGCGATACTGGACCGGGCGGTCGCGGAGGGCGCGGCGGCCGTCCTGTGCACCTGCTCGACCATCGGCGCGATCGCCGAGCGGGCATTCACTGAGCGGACGGGCGCCGAGAGGTCGGTCACCGAGAGGTCGGCCACCGCGCGGACGGTCACCGGGAGGTCGGCCACCGAGCGGGCATTCGCCGAGCGGACGGGCGCCGAGAGGTCGGTCACCGAGAGCTCGGCCACCGAGCGGGCATTCGCCGAGAGGTCGGCCACTGCGCGGTCGGTCACTGCGCGGTCGGTCACTGAGAGGTCGGCCATCACGCGGTCGGCCACCGAGAGGTCGGCCACCGCGCGGTCGGTCACCGAGAGCTCGGCCACCGCGCGGACGGTCACCGCGGTGCCCGTGCTGCGCGTCGACCGGCCGATGGCCGCCGCCGCGGTGGCCGCCGGGCCCCGGATCGCCGTCCTCGCGTCGGTGCCCAGCACGCTGGAACCGACGGCCGCCCTGATCGAGGAGGAGGCAGCGCGGGCCGGACGCCGGGCCGACGTCAGCCTGGTCCTCGTGGAGGGCGCCTGGGACCTCTTCGAGGCGGGTGACACGGAGGGCTACGTCCGAGCCGTCGCGAGGGCGGTGGACTCGATCGCCGGAGCGGGCACCGGAGTCGGCATCGGCGCCGCAGCCGGTACCGGTACCGCAGCCGGTACCGGTGCCGCAGTCGCGACCGTACCCGGTGCGGTGACTGCCTGCGGAGCCACAGCCACAGCCACAGCCACAGCCACAGCCGCGGCCGCACCCGGCGCCGCAACCCCCGCCGGCCCCGGCCCCGGCCCCGGCCTCACCCCCGACGTCATCGTCCTGGCCCAGGCGTCCATGGCCCCCGCCCAGCGCCTCGTCACCACGGCGGTCCCGGTCCTGTCCAGCCCCCGGCCGGGCCTCGCCGCGGCGGCGGACGCGATCGCCGGAGCGTGAGGGAACTCACGGCTGTACCCCCGTACCGCCGGCGCCCGGTCCGTACGGCCCGCGACGGGGTCCGTGCGCCGCGTTGGACCCCCCGGGCCCCATCCGTGGCGCGACGGGGTGACTGGGGGCGGCGCACCCGGGTAGGCGGGGGACAAGTCCAGGGCCGAAGCACCGACTGGCTGGAGGACAGCATGACCGAGCCGTTTCCGACGCCCCTGCCGCCCGACCCCACGCCGGGGCCGGTACCCGACCCGGCACCGTTCCCCGACCCGGCACCGCATCCGGAACCCGCACCGGGTCCGGGTCCGGGACCCGGACCCGAGCCGCGGCCCTCGCCGTCGCCCATCCCGAAACCGCCGGGACCCGACCCGGTGCCCGAGCCGGAACCCCAGCCGGACCCGATGCGCTGAGCGGCACCGACGGGGCAACGGGCGGCCACCCAAACCAACACCCCCCCCCCACCCCGCCGGAAGTCGACCCCGACCACCCCCGACCCCCCCCGGCACCCCCCCCCCCCCGGGTGGCCCGCCC